>DAHVAE010000019.1 GCA_027314795.1 Candidatus Saccharimonadota bacterium | reverse complement strand
ATGCCGCAAGCCACAGTTGTACCTCAGCCAACTCCTACGCAACCTTCGGCTAGTATTAGTACGCATCGTCAAAATTTAGATGAGTCGGCAGATTTAACCTCAAAAAGCCCGTTAATTAGCCGTTTTCCTGCAACTGAGCAGCCAGCAGCAGTTACTTCAAACAATACTGACATAGGTCAATCCGGTAGCGCCAATATAACACCTGCAAGTTTCAATAATCTTGATGCCAGACCTTTAGCCGTAGCTAGTGAGCAACCGAGTATTAACGTGTTTAACAGCGGTCAATCCGGAGCTATAGAATATACCCGACCATCTCAATCAGCGAAAATCAAGCTTAATTTAACAAAGGTATCTGGTTGGACGGCTGTAGCGGTAGTCCTTATTGGGGTAGTTGCTAGTGGGATATTCATAAATCGGAACTTAAACAGAGTCGAGCTATATCTTGCTTCCTCAAAAGCTGGCTTTTCTGCTACTTTACCGGGTGCAATGCCAGCTGGTTTTGGCCTAACTAGCATAGGTACTGGCACCGGCACAATTGAAGCAAGTTTTAAAAGCAACTCAGATAACCGAACATATACAATAAGTGAAAAGAAATCTTCGGTATCATCTCAAGCATTACTGGCTAGCTATGTGCAAAACAAAGCTGGTCTAAATTTTCAAACTGTAAATACTGCCAATAACACCATATATATCTATAACGGCCATGATGCAACTTGGGTCAAAAACGGTATTTGGTATGTCATCCAAGACAATAATTCCCTTAGTGACCACCAGATTATTAACATGGCCAACAGTATGTAGCTTTGTATCAGCCGGGCGCTTAGATATAATTTGGTCTAATGGATAACGTTAGAACAAGATTTGCACCCAGCCCAACAGGCTATATGCATGTCGGCGGTGTTCGTACGGCACTCTTTGCTTGGTTAGTTGCCAAACAAGCAAATGGTAAATTTATCCTTAGGATTGAAGACACAGATACCGAAAGGCATACAGAAGGATCAGAAGAGCACATCGTACAAACTCTTAAAACTTTAGGTTTAAATTACGACGAAGGCCCAGATATTGGCGGTAACTTTAGCCCATATCGACAAAGCGAGAGGCTGGCTATATATAAAGAATGGGCAAACAAGTTAGTTGAAAAGGGCAGAGCTTATGCCGACCCATATACACCTCAAGAGGTAGAGGGTTTTAGAAATAAGGCTAAGGAGGAAAAGAAACCATTTTTATTCCGTGATTATAGGCCAGAAAATCCACCAAGATGGGATGGTACCCAACCTTTAAGATTTCGCTGCGAACCGAAAGACTATTCATGGCACGATGAGATAATCGGCGAGTTAAGTGCTACTAAAGAAGCTGTCGATGACTTCATATTAATAAAGAGTGACGGCTACCCAACTTACAACTTTGCACATATTGTTGATGATTATCTAATGCAAATTTCACACATCATCAGAGCTCAAGAATTTTTAGCATCTATCCCACGCTATTTAAATCTATATGAAGCGTTCAGCATCGAACACCCAGCATTCGCAACTGTACCGTTTGTTCTTGGGCCAGATGGTAAAAAGAAACTATCTAAACGTGATGGGGCTAAGGATGTACTTGAGTATATTACTGAAGGTTATCTACCTGAAGCATTAATTAACTTCATGGCAAGTCTGGGTTGGAATGACGGCACCACGCAAGAAATTTACGATATATCTGAGTTAATTGCTAAGTTCAAGCTCAGTGACGTTCAAAAATCTCCCGCTAAGTTTGACGATAAAAGATTAATCTGGATGAACGGTGCTCACATTAGGAGATTAGATTTAGACGAACTATACAAAAAAGTAGAGGGCTTCTGGCCGGAAGCAAGTAAGGCTTATGATGAGAGCTACAAGAAGAAAGTACTAACTATACTAAAAGACAGGCTAAAGTATCTATCCGAATTAAAAAGTCTTACTGGTTTCTTTTTTGAAGATTTAAGAGTCAAGCCGGAGTTAATCAGCCAAGATAAGAAATTAGACGCTATCGATAACAAGCAACTTCAAGAATGGCTACTGACAGCCAGACAATCACTTGAGCAGAGTGATTTTAGTTTAGAAGATATAACAAAAAGACTTAACAATCTTTTAGCCCAAACCAAGCAACAACCAGCTATCTTATTTAGCTTAATTAGAATTGCCATAACACAAGCACCCTCAAGCCCTGGTTTATTTGAAACCATTGAGGTTCTTGGCAAAGATAGGGTGCTTAAGCGTATCGACCTACAAATAGCTAAGCTTTAATGGCTAATAAGCGTAAGCGCTGCTAAAATAGTTTCAATGGATGACCAATTTAATCGGCCACTCAAACACCAGCCAAATGAGCATGGGTTTAAAACGCCAGAGCAAGTTGCAGCTGAAGATAAGCAAGCAGCAGGGTCACCGCTTTTAAACGTAACGTCCAACTTTGAAAGAGAAGAACATGATATGGCTAAATCAAAACGACGACAACATAGGTTCTGGCCACCAAATAAATGGGTATGGATTGTTTTAGGGGTAACCATCATTTTAATTGGCAGTGGCTTATATTGGTATTTAAAGATTCATAGTACTGTCAAAGAGAGCCCTAAGGTAGTTTTACAATTCCCGCCGAAACCAACAACGGTCGCTTCATCTTTAACTGGCCTACAAGTAAGCCCGGCCACCAACAAGCTGCCAATTACTGCAGTCATGATTGAAAATAGCACCCAAGCCAGACCGCAGTCAGGTTTGAGCCAAGCCGGTGTAGTTTTTGAAGCTCTGGCAGAAGGTGGTATTACTAGATTTGTTGCCTTATACCAGTCCAACAGTGCATCGCTAAATGTCGGACCGGTTCGAAGTGCCAGACCCTATTTTTTGTCATGGATGCTCGGTTTCGACCCAGCTTATGCCCATGTTGGCGGAAGCCCTGCGGCACTTGCAGATATTTCACAGTGGAATGTTAAAGACATGGACCAGTTTTATAACGGCAGTTATTACCAACGCATTACTTCAAGGGTTGCTCCACACAATGTTTATACGACGTTAGCTAGCTTGTATAGCCTAGAGCAAAAAAAGGGCTACACCTCATCAAACTTTTCTAGCTGGCAACGTAAGCCGTCCCAGCCACTAAAAACACCTACCGCCAGCTCAATTAATCTTAGTCTTTCGGGACCAGCTTACAACGTCAGCTATAGCTACAGTCCATCAACCAATAGTTACAACCGTAACGACGGCGGAGCACCACAAATAGACGCTAATACCAATAAGCAAATTAGCCCCAATGTAGTCATTGCTATTGTAGTACCTGAATCTAATGGGCCACTCGATTCTAGTGGTGCATATTATTCAGACTACCAAACTATTGGTAGCGGCACCGCTTACATTTTCCAGGACGGGGGAGTGACGATCGGCCAATGGTCTAAAAGTTCTAATAACTCCAATATTCAGTTTACATCATCAAATAATGCGCCGATTCCACTCGATCCGGGCCAAACTTGGATAACTGCAGTAACTTCAACATCTGCTGTGAGCTACTGACATCATGGACCAACTAGCCGCTACCAAAAAGGTTTTTAGACACCACATCTGGCTAACATTATTCTTAGAAAACATTATTCTCGGCCTTAGTCTGTATTTGACAATTAACTATCTAAACTTTCAGCTTTACCTAGATTTTGTAATATCTGGTGCAGTTGCTCTAGTATTTATAACCTTAGTTGCTTTCTTTTTAGCAAACTATGTTATCCAACCGCTATCTTCAATACGACAAGCTATCTTACACTTAAGCCCTAGTGGTACAGAACCCATAAAGTCGCCTGATATAAAAAGCCTCGTTGTCGGTCAAGAGCTTGTAACTAATCTCATTGGTCAATTGTATGAAATAGCCAAAATTGGGCATCAAAGCGCCGTAGCTGATGGCACACGGTCAACACTCAGTCAAAATTTTATAGCCAACTCTCTGCCATTGCCTCTCTTTATCCTAGAAAATAATGAAGAAATTAAGTTCGTTAATAAAGTCGCCGCTGATTACATCGGCCTAAAAGCCGATGATGTAATCGGTAAAAACGTCTATATGATCTTAGACATGTCATTCCCAACCGAGGACACCTTCGATGTCTGGCTTAAAGAAGTTAAACAAAAAACCGCTATTTCAACTAAGAGCTGGGAAAGAGTTCGTTTAAATGTTAGAGATAATCATCCAACTTTATTATTTGACTTAGCAGCGTACTATAACCAGGGCAACTCAGATGGCATTAGTACCATGTTAATACTATTTGATCACACTAAGCAGTATTCTCAAGATGATCAGGCTGTTAGCTTTGTAGCCCTTAGCGTTCATGAGCTTAGAACACCGTTAACTTTGCTGCGTGGCTACATTGAAGTCTTTGAAGAAGAACTAAGAGGCAAAGTGCCGCAAGATATTGAAAACTTCTTAGATAAAATGCAGGCAGCGAGTGAACAGCTGACGGCTTTTGTGAACAACATTTTAAATGTCGCCCGAGTCGATGATGATCAACTTGAACTCAAGCTGCTACCAGAAGACTGGGGTACTATCTTATTTAACGCCATTGAAGGACTAAAGCTTCAAGCTAAAGTGCGTGGCATTACGCTAGAGTTAAACATTAGCCCAAACTTACCAAAAGTTGGTGTCGATAGATTAAGCATTCAAGAAGTTGTCAATAATCTGGTTGATAATGCTATAAAGTATGGTAACCAATCTAAAACTGTTAAGATAGCTACTAAACTCAATGGAGAGGGTCTAGTAGAGACGACTGTAGAAGATTTTGGAGTTGGTATACCATCAAGCGTGATGCCTAACCTCTTCACAAAATTTTACCGCGATCATAGAAACAGAGCTCAAATTGGTGGTACGGGTTTAGGTCTTTACCTATCGAAGGCAATTATTACTGCTCATGGAGGTAATATTTGGGTAAGAAGTGATGAAGGCAAGGGCAGTATATTTGGTTTTACTTTGATTCCTTATGACCAATTATCTAAAGAATTAAGGGCTGAGGATAATAACCAGTTAATTCGAAGTGCTCACGGTTGGATTAAGAACCATTCCTATTACCGGCGCTAACTGCTAAAGTTAAACTATGGAATCTGAAGAACATAAAATCGAAGTCAAAAAAGTCCGTAAGGTACTGTGTATTGAAGATGAGTACTTCATTGGCGAACTCTACCAAAGGGCCTTAACCAAAGCTGGTTATGCCTTTACTGTTGTTGCTGATGGCGTTAAAGCCCTCAATGAAGCCCAAACAGATAAATACGACATCATCCTACTCGACTTGATGATTCCTAATCTAACAGGTATTGAGATCTTGCGAGCTTTAAGAGACAATAAAAAAACACCCCATTTAAAAGCTAAAATTATTATTACCACCAACCTAGAACAACGCGAAGACGTGAAGGCCGATATTGAAAAACAAGCTGATGCCTACTTAGTTAAAGCCGATCTAACTCCAAAAGAACTTGTCGAGTTTTTAAATAACGTTCAATAATACAAGATAAACAAAGATCAACTTATTTAACGGTATTCTTTAAATTATTAAGAATTTCGCTCAGATTTTTTAATTCAACCATCTGTTCTTCTTGTAAGTTGGTTAAATAAGTTAGGGTCTTATGGTCGGCTTCGGCTTTACGATCCTGTTGACCTTGAATAACGTTTTGACCCACCATAATTACGGGCAATAACACCAGTTGTAAAAAGTTCTGAGATATCCAAGCAATTAACGTAATGACACTGGTCGCAATTATGAAATGAGGGAAAAAGTGTCTAATCCTCGGGTCTATTAAGACAAAGATGGCAGGCAATGAAAGTATAGACAGTACAGCAAAAAGATATGCACTCCACATTGACCCTACGCCATTAGTAATCTTGACTGCCAACTTATTATTAAACCGCTGCAAGGCGTGTCTTCTAGGTTTAATTAGCTCTCGCGGATGAATAACATGCTCATTTGACTGCTGCTTATACATATATCTTTATTTTAGCCTCAAACTACCTTAAAATCTATCAATTTTACAGTCCATGAAAAACTACTACTGAAATTACAAACGTTTTAGTCCTGACGGTGATTGTCTGATTTATTTTCTTTAAGATCATACGTCTTAGGCGTTAGTGTAGTTTCTGATGGATTAGCCGTTGGTTGTATAGCTTCTCCATCCCTTGATGAAGTTTGCAAACCTTTCCGCCTCTTAGTCAGGCCGATAATTACCCAACAAACGATAATTATTGCCGCCATAGCTGCAAGTATTTCACCAATTAGCATATGGTGGTTATCCAGCCAGCTAGTTTGACTATTTTTGGCAGATAAATTACTGGAGGAATTAGCGGACGGTAATGTTTTAGCAGCAGTAAGATACCAAGAAGTAGCTAACAGATGTGCCTTTATATCTGCTGGTTCAGGTGCTACGGTATTAACGCCGCCATTATAATTAGACAAGAGCTCCTGATTCATTTGAGTACCATTGGTGCTTTTAATATTACTGCCGATGCAGGTGCTACTTTTTATAGAATCAGTTTTCCAAGACCAGGCAAGATAAGAAATTTGGTTTTGATCGGCCCAATTCATAACAGCGTTAACAAAACTTACCTTACAGTCTTTTTCTCCAAATTCATCAATAACGACTGGGATCTTTTTAGATACGATTAACTGATCTTTATTAAAACAATTTAGGGTATGACACTCAGATGTATAATAAAGGTGGCTGCTTAAAGCAAGCTGATTCGCTGGGTCATGAGGCATTTCCTTTAAGATCATGCAATTACCGCCATTACCACCCTTCATATAGAGTCCGCAAGGATCATTGGACCAATCCAACCCAGATATCTCAATTGGCTGAGTAGCCCCAGTTTGCCGGATGACGTTAATTAATTGCTGTTCTCCAGCCGTCTGATAAATAGCTGGCGTGCAGCCTTTCTTACCGCTCAAACAATTATTATTGTAGCTACAGCCATTTAGCCAACAAGCCCAGTTGGAAGCCGTTGGAGTTCTATTGCCTAAGAAAGGTTCATTAAAAACGTCAAATAATACTGCGTGATCATTCTTGAAAGCTTGAGCAACCTGTTGCCAAAAAGTTAACGAGTGGTCGGAATCAGCCATTGGCCATTGTTGGTTAGCCTGAATACCAGCTGGAGCCGTCCAGTGCAAATCTAAAATGACATACATGCCGTTATTATTTAAATCATTGACCCATTGCTCTATTTGCTGTCTATACGCTGCCCCTGAATAAGCAGCTGGAGATCCGTTTATACCTAACCAGCAATCCTCATTAAGTGGCACCCTGACGGCATCAGCATGCCAGCCAGCAATGTATTTAGCCTGGGCATTATTAAGCGTATACCAAGAAAAGCCTGCATTTTGTATACAGGCATCTTCTGTACCGGTTGCATCAACGCCAATTAGTTTAATCTCCTGACCGTTTGCATTGATAAAATGATTGCCAGCTATCCTGATGCTTGATACTGCAGCTCCGTTATTAGCGGGTACGCTCGGACTAGGCACGGATGAGGTTGAGCTAGTTGTGGTTTGCTTGGTTATGAAATATATACTGCCAACCGCCAACACAACTATTAATATTAGGTTAAACAAAGTGTGAAGAGATTTTACCGACACTATCCTAGTCATAATTTCTAACTTTGATAATTACCGTTATTTTTAAACAATTGTAACATGTCCGAACCTGCACCTTGCGAAGTCACGCCTGTGTTTGATTGACACTGATAGAGAACGCCTTGGTCAAAGGCGTTTGGATCCTCAAGATTATTACCCCTAATCATTGCCCCGGGCGTTAAAGACCAGCCAATTAAACCAAGCCGTAATGAAGAAATATAGCTTAAAAACGCTGGTACAAGTATTGGTGCGTTAGGCTGGCACTCGCTTTTATTGGCTTCGTACTCCCCCCATTCACTAATTAGTAGAGGTTGACTGGAAGCCAAAAAACCCCAAGTAGTAGACCAGTTGTTTTGCCACCAGGGTAGCGGCTGCTCGCCACTGCCATGGGAATTAAAGTATGGATGTACGGCATAGACTATATTGTTACCAGTTAGTGTATTGCCGGCAATACCTTTAAAATGTTGCTGATCGTCAATGCTTTCGGCAACGATAATATTGTTTGGGGCAACTGCTCTAATATCATTGACTAAGGTTTGCATCCCTATAAACCCACTTCCGCCATTTTTCCATTCACTGTACGACTTAAGCCCAGTTGGCTCATTAAACAATTCATACCAAACCCTAGTATCGTTAGCGTAAACTGGTGCTATAGTTTCCCAAAATTGTACGCTCGATTCATCAGGAGCTCTAACATCATGAGTTACGGAACCATTGGTCCTTTCGTACTGAGCGCTAATAATAACGTTCAAGCCAGCTTGTTCAGCAACCGAGACTTCGTTTTTAACAGCCTGCAAAAAGCCAGGGGTATTGTTATCTACGTAATAAGGTGCGACCTGAATACGCACAATGTTTGCATGCCAAAAGCTTGCCGATGCTTTAATTTGAGCTAAATCACCAGCCTCCATAGCTTGCCAATTAGGACTAGATAGTCCGAATACCGTCACGCCTAGAGGTGTATACCTTTGTCCATTAGCACCAATAATTGAGTTGCCGTGGACTGAAAAAAGTGTCTGTCCACTTAAAGTGTGGCTAGTTTTTTGTTTATTATAAATATACATAGCAATGATTATTGCTATTCCGATGATAACGATTGCAAAAATAACTTCAAGCAAAGAAAACCCTCTTTGACGGTTGGAGATTGTCATAATCATATATTACGCTTATGGTTCATATTGAAAAAGCTTCATAGATTTATTAATATAAAATCATCAAATAAAAACAAAAGGATTTTAATGGATGAAAATTCACAAACCAACGAACCTCCAAACAATCAACTAACGGCCTCGGATGATACACCGCAAGGAAACCGTCAAAACCATCATTCTTTAATTAGCAAGGTTTGGTTCGTAGTTATATTAGTTTTACTGATGGCCGCGACAGGTGTCGTAGTCTATTTTTGGCAGCACAATAAAGTCAACAACCTCGAGACACAAGTTAGTAGTTTACAGTCAGAGAATAGTACGCTACAGCAAAATGTTAACAGCCTTCAACAACAACTAACAGCTAAGCACAAAAAACATTCTAAAAAATCAGCGACCTCTAATTCTAAAACTAATACTACCTCAACAAAAAAATAACCCTAAACAAGAGAGAAATCTGTAGGTAGCCGTAAAACAAAGATTGCAAAAAGTAGGCTTTGCTATCAGTAGATGGGCTTTAGCCAACCCAAGCAGCCAGCTAAATAAAGAGTTCCAGAACTTTACTTGGTTTGCCTTAGATTTCTTCCCGAAGCGAATTAAAGTCAATACTTGCAAAAAACTTCACATTCGTAAAGTCAGCCCGATCTACTTCTTAGAGACTCAACCAGAAATCGTAAAAACGGCAGAAATGAGCTTAATGGCGACCCCCTCCACTCGAATTGTAAGGTTAAATGCTCCGAAATTCTTAGGTGATATCAAGTTCTAATTAATATAGAGGAACTCAAGGCGTGCGAGAGTGCAGGGTAGACTACTAACTAGTTTTGGGATTATGAAATTAATTTGATGTCTGGGATAACTTTGAAGTCCTTGTCATACGAAGCAAGCGTTCCCTCATATTCAATTGTTAAAGCAGCTATCCAAATGTCATTTGTCGGAATCATTTTACCGCGTTTTTTAAGATCTGCGTATAACCGACCATAAATTTTTGTGGTCTCCATAGAAGGCATAATAATTCTGCATGTTGGTTTAGCGAGAACTCTCTTTAGATCGCTATAGTTCCTATCAAACTGACTCCCAAAATAAAACCCGCCAAGTAACTCGCCTATTACAGTATGAGGAAAGGCGACTTCTTTTGATCTTCGTACGAGCGAACTCACCCCAGGGTTATTTCTTGCCCATGCTGAATAATAATTTGTGTCCAAGACCAATAGGTCAAGGTCCATATTATTGCCAATCTTTAGGACTTACTATTCGCTGAGAGTTTAAAGCAGCTTCTACTTCTGGTTCAAGGGGCGTAATGTTACCAAACAAATCATCAAAATCTGTATTTACTTTAGTTTTAGCAATGTGCTTTGATTTTTTAGGTGCATCCAACCTATCAGACGATAGTTGTTCAAGAACAACCTGATTTAGACTCTGGTTCCTTAATCTAGCTAAACGACGAAGTTTAGAATCTATTTCGGGTGGGACCCCACGAATTGTATATTGAATAGTTGACATAATACTATTGTAGGCATGTAGGCACTATTGTCAAATAGTTGTTATAGAAATTGTATATATGATCGTGGTGACCCGCCGCTCGAATTGGAAGGTTATATGGTCTGAGATACTCAGGTGGTACAAAGTGTTGTCTGAGGTTCAATAGTCTAGCTTAGCTGCAGTCAATATATACCAACAGATGTGGTTGACAAAAGTGTTATTGTTAACGTACTATTAGATAGTAATTATAAGTATTACGTTAGGAGATTACAATGAGTACAAAAACTATAGACGCCTCTATGATGCGTAAAAACCTATCAGAAGCACTTGACACAGTGCGTGATAGTAAAAATATCATCCTTGTAAAACGGCGTGGCAATGTAGAGTCAGCCCTAATTGATATAGATACTCTGGAGGATTTACTTGCCGTGCAAGATCCTGAATATGTAAAAAGTATTGCGGAAGCACGCGCCAGCAAAGAATGGTACACGCCTGAAGAAGTCTTTGGGGATATCTGGACTAAATAGTAATGCGATACAGCCTAAAAATTGAGAGTCGAGCTAAAAAGGATTTTCAATCCTTAGACTCTGTTGTTCAAAAACGCATTGTTAAAAAGTTAAAGTTCTTTCTTGAACAGCAAGACCCTCTGCAATTTTCAAAAAGACTCATTGATACTTCAGGAGGTGATTACCGATGGCGCGTCGGACACTATAGATTGGTATTTGATGTAAAGGGTAATGTTATAATGCTTCTCCGCGTTCAACATCGAAAAGACGTATATAAAAAATAGTCTTCGCTAATAATTGTAGTGAACTACTCAGCTGATAATCCTCATTTACTATTCGAAGAACTGAGGCTCTGGCAGTCAATAATTGGTAGCAGTTTTAGTATCGAAAGAAGAATTAAACCTACCAACAAAAGCAGTTACATACCTGCAGATATTAGTACCGTTGTTACTTAAGTTCAATTGTTATTTATTGGTTATAGCTAGTACTACTTAAGATTTGTTTGGCAGTTACAGCTTCACTGTTACTGAACCATGCTTTTGCGTCAGCAGCACTGCTAAAGTTAAGATAATTACCACCTGTGCTATTTTTTAGTGAGCCAACATTTAGACACTGTAGGTTACTCGGGGCACTTGACTTAGCGTTTGCAAAGAAACCAGCAACAGCCTCGTCTGTATTACCTGTGGTATTAGTATGTGTACCGACAGAAATACCATACTGCTGAATTACAGAATTAGAAGTCAGGTATAGGCTTTCTGAAATGTTGCTACTATTATTGCCTTGATAAGATGAGACAGATTTAACTATTTTGAAATCAGATGTTGATGTAGGTGAAGTCACTGAAAGTATATTATCAGTCCAAATACCAGAAGGTGGAGCAGATAATTGAGTACAGTATGGCTGATACTCAACTGTTACGTTACCAGATGGGCTAGTTATATCGGCTTCTTGTGTATTTATAGTAGTTGAAGCTGCTTCTGAAGTAGTTTTTAGTTTCCAATTTGATGGATATTTTATACATAATCCACCGTAACTAGAACAGAAAGACTGCCAGCCAGCATAAGGACTTGCTGGCTGAGTAGGCGTTGTGGTTGCATTGGTTGAAGTCGTGGGCTTAGTTGAATTGGCTGAAACAGTAGATACCGTAGTAGTCTTATGATTCTTGTAGACTAACCAACCTACTACACCTATTAAAGCTACGATAACAACTACTAATACGACCTCAACAGCACTGAAGCCTTCTTGATTATTGTTTAGTTTTCCCACTTG
>DAHVAE010000018.1 GCA_027314795.1 Candidatus Saccharimonadota bacterium | reverse complement strand
CTAGAAGTTTATTAAAAGCAACTATCTGATAAAATTAGTTATGTCAGTTAAGCATAACTAATTAAACAAAAAGCTTTGGAGTTATGGAGAATAAGCCAGGGTTACCTGAAGATAAAAAACAGATGAGGTTTATTCATGTTAATACTCCAGACTCTAGTAAAAGCCAGATCAAGCTATCTTCTACCAAAGATTCTGAAGGTGATCAATCAAAAAAAACTCTAGCTGACTACGTTCCGCCTAACCAGGAAGATCCGAGCCTAGACAAAGTAATTGATGACATAATTATGTCTGAAGGAAATGAAGTCTTAGCTGCTGAAGATTCGATGTATGACAGTAGCGAAGTAAAAAGACCTAAGAAAAAAAGTAGGCTTGCCAAGTTAAATAAGTTACTTAAAAACAAATGGTTTTATGTTGGATTAGCTGTAGTTTTAATAGCTATATTTTCAGTGCCAGATACTCGCTATCTAATACTAGGCGCTTTTATAAAAAAGGATTACAAACTAACTGTAGTAGATAGCGTGACTAATATACCTGTTAGTGATGTAGCTATTAAAGTAGGTAAGCAAAATTATTCAACAAATGCTTCTGGTCAGGCAGTCCTAAAATTAAACCTGGGTAGCCATGAGTTTTCTTTATCTAAGAAGTACTATGCGTTAGATTCTGGGCATATCTTTGTTGGTTTTTCTAGCCAGGAATCTACTACCGTTAAGTTAAGTGCAACTGGTAGGCCAGTTGAAATAACGGTAATTAATAAGCTATCCAATAGACCACTAGCAGGTGTAAATATAAACATAGTAGGAACTAGTGCGACTACTAATTCAGTTGGCCAAGCTCAACTTGTGCTGCCAACTAAAAAAGCTTCATACGATGCTACTATAACTGCTAATAGCTTCAATGCTCTAACTACGCCAATCCAGGTTACAACTAATATGAATGCCAACGTAATTAGTTTGGTACCAGCAGGTAGTATCTTTTATCTAAGCAACACTACTGGCACTATTAATGTTATCAAAGCAAACCTAGACGGTAGTGATCCAGTAGTTGAGCTAGCTGGCACCGGTCAAGAAACTCCATCAACTACATTATTACCATCTCCAGACTGGAAATACCTAGTACTTGAAGCTGAGCGAACTGGTTCTCAACCCGAGCTATATGTCATTAACACCTCAAACGGCAATATAACTGAGTTTGATTCGGCAGCTGATAGCTTTAAATTAATTGGCTGGAGTAATGATGAGTTTATCTACGATGAAATAGCTTCAAGTCAAGATCCATCTACATTCGGTCGCGAAGAGATTAAAAGCTATAATGCTGCCTCTGGCCAGCTTAATACAATTGACGAAGACCAAGTTCTGGGTAGCTCACCTTCATATGCTTATCAAAGTTTTGCTAATTTTGAGCTATTACCTAATTTGCTAATTTATACCACTAGCTGGAGTTCAGTTGGTAGTTATGATGTCTCCAGCTCGAACGATACAATTAGAGGCGTTGAGCCAAACGGCGTTAATAAAAAGGACTACACTTCATTTCAGGCATCAACAACCGGTGCCATGAATATTGTCCAAAATACTCCTCAAAGTTTGTATATATCAGTAGTTAACTCCTCAACGAATCAGACCAGTTACTATACTTATACAAATGGAGCTGTTAGCAGTGTCAGTATTAGCGCTTCGTCATTTTCTACTAGTTACCCGACATATTTTATCTCTCCTGCTGGCACTGCAACTCTGTGGAACTCTCAAAACAACCAGATATACATTGGTAACCAAAATGGTCAAAACGGTAAACGTTTAATCGTGCCTAGTGGTTTTAGTGCCTATGGTTGGTATGACAATATCTATGTCCTACTTGAGAAAAACGGTCAGTTATATATAGCTCCAGCAACCGGCTCAAATAACCCGATAGTTATTGGTAGTATCTTTACTCCGCAATAAGTTATTTAGCTTTGGCGTGCCTGTTTCTTGGGCTTAAGATGAAACTAACGACTGTAAGTATAGCTAAAGCTGCCGAAGTAAGTAGTGTCCAGCCAGCTAAGTCTGGGGACCAAGTCGGCGATATAAAATCAAATTCATAGAGTGCGGAAGGTATATTTGCTCCTTGTAAACTATGGGCAGTAACATATTGTTCGATACAGGGGATGCGGTATCGACCAGAAAAGCCTTGAGGTATCTGTGCCTGACAGTAATTTTCAGCTTCGGTATATAGGGAAGTATTTTGTTGCTCTAAGACCGCTGATTGGCCTGTTGTAACTCGTCCGTAGCTGTACTTTAACTGGATGGGTGGGTAGACACTATTTGGCCCTGAGCCTAAGCTCGTGTTCATATTGGATGTTACATACTTAGCTAAGTTTTCAAGTGCCGCCTGGACATTGCCACTGTTCTTATCGGCTGTATAGACCTGGTTTCTGAGCTCGTTCATATGCTCGTTATTAGCTCGCAAGGCGTAGACACAAATGGCTGAGGATATGACTGTTAGTAGCAGCAAGTGCCAAGGTTTCGTTGCCTTTAAGACGTTAGCCAGTTGGTTAATTTGATTTTTCATTACAGATAGAATTATATACCTGATAATAGTTATATATTGCTAAAGCTGCTAGGCTTCATAATACTTATACATATTATGCATATATATTTTCTAGGAATTGGCGGTGCAGGTATCGGTCCATTAGCTCAAATAGCGTACCAAGCCGGCTACCAAGTGAGTGGTTCAGACCAGCAAAACTCCAGCTATATAGACTATTTAAAAAAGCAAGGGATAGTAGACATAGAAGTTAGCAGTTTCTCGGACATAGTTAAGAATGTTCACCAAAAAAAGCCAATTGACTGGGTTGTATATAGTTCAGCCGTATCAATGTCCAAATTAGGTAGAAGCCAAATCGATGTAGCTAACAGCCTAGGCATTAAATGCAGTAAAAGAGACCAGTTTATATCCCAATTTTTAATCGATAAGAATTTACAGATGATAGCTGTTGCCGGTACGCATGGTAAAACAACAACAACCGCTATGATAGTATGGTTATTTAAATCATTAAATAAACCTGTCAGTTATTTAATCCCAGCTAAAGTAAGTTTTGGTGAAATGGGATCGTATAGTCAAGATAGCAAGTATTTTGTCTACGAAGCTGATGAGTTTGATCATAACTTTTTAAGTTTCAACCCTACTTTAAGTGTAATTAGCGGCGTTAGTTGGGATCATCACGAAATCTATCCAACTAGAGAGGCCTACATTGATGCTTTTAACCAGTTTATATCTAAGAGCCAGTCGACAGTTATTTGGGCATCTGATGCAAAGTATTTAAACGCGGTCGGTAACTTGCAAGTGCAAGAAGAAAATAATGAAAAATTAAGTGACCTTACTCTTAAGGGCCTGTATAACCGTAGAGATGGTTGGCTAGCTCTAGCAAGCGTTAGTCATCTACTGAATATACCTATTCAAGCGTTGACAACACATATTAACAACTTCCCAGGACTCTCTAGACGGATGGAAGAGATATACCCAGACTTATTTAGTGACTATGCTCATACTCCAGAAAAGATTATTGGGGCCATGAGTGTGGCTACTGAGATCGCAAAAGCAAGAGCCAAACCACTAATTGTTATATATGAACCCTTAACCAACCGTCGGCAAATATATATCAAAAACGAATACAAGAATTGTTTTAATGGTGCTACCCATGTTTATTGGTTACCTAGTTATTTAGCTAGAGAAGATCCTAAAGATGAGATTATTAAGCCAGCCGAGCTAATCAACAAACTATCTGACCCAAGTATTGCCGAACCAGCTGAACGCAATGATCAACTTGTAAATATTATTCATGATCATTTAAACCAAGGGTATATGGTAGTTGCTATGGCCGGTGGCGGCGGTAATAGTTTAGATGATTGGCTTAGAGAAAAGTTTAAAACTAATCCTGAATTTTAACAGCACCTTGTCTGATAACTTCAACAGCATCATCAATAACCCTGATGATAGTTGATGGTTGCCTATCGCTTAAGTCACCGCCATCTATATAGAAGTCAACTTTATCGCCAAAGTAAGCCCTTGCTTGATTAATCGTGTTAGCCGGTGGTTTACCGGGTAAGTTAGCACTGGTAGTTTGGAGTGGGCCTGTCTCTAGCAGTAATTTTGTCAATTGTTCATCTTTTGGTAGGCGTATGGCCTGTCTGTTTGTACCCTGATTTAAATAATCAATATGGTGGGGTATTTCAACGCTAACCGCACCAGGCCAAAACTGTTCTGCAGCCTTAAGATACCTTCTTTTAATACCTAGGTTGACTAACTACTCAATGTTACCTGCAATGATAGTACCTGGCTTTTTATCTCTACCTTTTAAGCTATATAACCGGCTGACAGCTTCTTTATCTGTAGCCCTAGCAACTAATCCGTAAACGGTATCCGTTGGCAATATCCCCACAGCACCTGGTTTATCTAAATATCCTTTAATATCGCTCAAGTTCATTAGTATACAACAGTATACTATCTACTCTTTATATAGGCGTAGTAAGCCAAGCCAATTAAAGCCGCCATAAAGATTATTGTTAGCAAGATAATGATTATCGGTCTGTGACTTTCTTTAGATGTTTTAACTTTGGTATTAGCTACACTTGCAGTTTGAGATTGTTGCTCCTTTTTAATCTCTTCATTTAAAGCTGCTGAATGTTGGATAGGTGAATGAGGCGGTGCAGGCACAACCTGCTTAGTAACTCCGTCAACACTATTAGGCTTAGGTGGCATATTAGCTAAATTGTATCACGCTTTAGCTTAAGTGGCTTTTAGCAAACATGGTCATTACTAGAGCTGCAGCAACCCAGTTAGGTATCACTATGAAGATAGCTATTGATCTCGGCTTAAGGTAATCAAAGGGTAAGACTGCGCTTAGTACCAAGTACGCGACAAATGGTATATAGCTTAAGGCGCCCTTGTAGTTTGAGGCAATATAACTGCTTCGAAGTGGCTTAAACCAAGCCTTGCTACCGGCCATAGTTCAGTTATTCCTTAAGGTTTAGTAGCTGGAGTGCTGTTAGTTGTAGTTGAGCTGCTAGCGTTATTGGTAGCGTTTTGAGGTGTGTTTTGGCCTGAGGTGCCAGCCGTACTTTGATCGCTACACTTCTGACCATTCGGGTTATCTTTCTCCCAAGTGCGTACAGCTTTAGCTACTTGTCCGCTTGGTGACAGGTTCTCCCAGAAAGTTACTGAAGAACGATTAATTACCATTTGATCAAGAGGCGCGTGTATTTCACAGCCTAGTTTTACTAACGTCACGGTGTTGTTAGTACTTGAGCTAGAACTTGGGGATGTAGGGGATGTAGGGGATGAAGTCGTGCCACTGGAACCATTGTTGGTAGTCTGAAGGTAGAAGATGTTAGTTAGAACTACGTAGTTATTGTTCAAATGAGTAATGTTGCCAAAATAAACCTGACCGGTATTAAGAAATATTGCCTGGAGCTTGCTTGTTTGAATGTAGCTACTCTCCGAGTTATTAGACCAGTCTGCCAAAAACAGGAACGCTAGAAGACCAACAACTACAACTAGTACACATAAACTTAGTAAAGATATAGCAATCTTATATAGTTTGGTGTGTGACCAGTCTCCCCTCCCGAACTTACTAGAGCGTGAGCTACTAGGTTTACTGACATTAATATCTTGCGCCGAACTATTAGGGCCAAGTGGCCCTCGGTTAGTGAAATCCATACTTTTACCCTTCCACCTTGATTATTTTTATGCTTATACCTAGCTAGTTTAGTATACCCCGTTAACCTGTGCAAGCTAAATGTATTTTATCCCTTAGCATTATTGCCAGCTAAAACCTTAAAAGGGGTTGACAAACAAATTACCCCAAGAGTATGTTAGGGGTACTACTTAATATATAAGGGGAGAGCGTAAATGGCTTACAAGCACACTAACTCTAAAGGCGTAACATACTACTTAAATTCTAAGGATGTTACACTGCGCGGTGGCAAAAGACAAACTATCTATTATTTTTCTAAGGATCAACGACCAGAGGGTACTGACCTCCCATCAGGTTATGAAGTCAATGAAAACCCCCGCAACGGTTTTTTAACAGTTAAACGCAAGTAATTTAACTGAAGTTTAAAAGAGCCTAGTTTTCTAGGCTCTTTTTTATTGGCCTGATATCATGGACAAGTATATGGCGGATATAATCTTAAAAGTTAAAGACTTAACTAAGCGTTATGATAATAAGCCAGCTGTTGCCGGTATCTCTTTTGACGTCAAAAAGGGCGAGATCTTTGGCATACTAGGCCCTAATGGTGCTGGCAAGACTACTACTCTTGAGATGATTGAAACACTTCGAAGTATTGATTCAGGTAAAATAACAGTTGCTGGCATCGACGTTGCATCTAAACCCAATGAAGTTAAAAAGATTATTGGTGTCCAACCTCAAAGTCCAGCCTTCCAAGATAAACAAAAACTATCTGAAATTATTGAATTGTTTGCAGCTGCTTACGGCGAGCGGGTTAATGTCCAGCACTATCTAGATGAAGTTCAGCTTGGCGATAAAGCTGACAGTTTTGCTGAGCAGTTAAGCGGTGGTCAACGTCAGCGGCTTAGTATTGCCGCAGCATTAGTCCACAGTCCAAAAGTATTTTTCCTTGACGAGCCAACTACTGGGCTTGATCCTCAGGCTAGGCGTAATCTCTGGGAACTAGTTCAGCAGGTTAGAGACACCGGTGTAACAGTTATAATCACTACTCATTATATGGATGAAGCCGAACTGCTTTGTGATCGGGTAGCAATTATGGATAACGGTAAAATTATAGCTCTTGACACCCCCAAGAAACTGATTAAGCAATTATTGGACAAAGGCTTTAAGAAGGAACAGCAAGTTGAGCAAGCTAATCTTGAGGATGTATTTATTGACATGACTGGGAAGGCGTTAAGAGAATAATGATACTTTACTATTTACTTATTATTCTTGGCATTTGGGTTGTCTATAGACGTATTATTAGGCCAATGTATAAAACTAGAAGAGTAAACTCTACTAACGACCAGTCGAAGCCGAAAAAGCAACTAACAGGCTGGCAAAAGCAATTTTATGCTGTCGGAGTCTTTACTAAACTTAGCACTAAACGCTTTTTTAGAGATAGACTTGCCATCTTCTTTACAGTTTTATTTCCACTAATATTCTTATTTGTATTCGGAGCATTAACTAATAAAAACAACACTGTAAGTTTTAAAATTGGCCTCATAAACCAATCAAGCTCAGTTTATGCCAGCCAAGTCGTTAAAGAAATTACAGCCACTAAAGTATATAAAATAGATCCTACTATTCATACGCTTACTGAGGCTGAAAATAAGATGGACAAGAATCAGCTTGATGCGGCCATAGTGTTATCACCAAACTTCGGTCAAGTTACCAACGGATCCAGACCAAAAGGGCAAGTAAAGGTTATCTATACCGAAAATAACCAATCGGCAGGGCAAACCTTGATAGCCTTACTACCAACAGCTCTCAAACCACTCAATGCCCGCTTTGTAGCTGTTAATGCACCATTTACTGTTGTTGGCGACCAACTATCTCAAAAGAGCTTAACTGCCTTTGATTACACCTTTGCCGGTCTTTTAGGCTTTACTATTGTCGGTGTTGGTATTTTCGGTCCTGTTAATGTTTTCCCGGAACTTAAGAAGCAAGGAATCCTTAGAAGACTGCACACTACTCCAATTAGGGTTTGGCAATACTTCCTGTCGACTATGTTTGGCCAGGCGATAACCGGATCACTCTCAGTTCTAGTCCAGTTTATTATTGCAATAACTGTCTTTAACCTAAAGATCAACGGTAATTATCTAGAGATTCTAGCTTATTTAATCCTCTGTATTTTTATGATCCTAGGTATTGGGCTGGCAGTAGGCGGTTGGGCGAAGAATGAAAGGCAAGCTGCTCCGCTTGCAAACATTATTGTATTTCCAATGATTTTCCTATCGGGCACTTTCTTCCCCAGATACCTAATGCCAAACTGGCTACAATCAGTAACCAATTATTTGCCACTTACACCTGTTATCGACGGATTAAGAATGTTGACCACAGAAGGTAAAAGTCTACTAGACATTGGGCCTCAAATTGGGCTAGTCGCCCTTTGGCTATTAGTTATATATGCTATTGCCTTTAGAGTCTTTCGTTGGGAATAGACTTGATAAAGTACTAATTACGTAGTATAATATTAATATGAAATCAGGCGAATCTTTTAGTCCTAATCCTGATCAAGAAGCTATTGAAGGAGCTTACTTTGGTCACGATCAGTTACCGCCCACTGATCAACAGCAGATCAACAGCAGAAGTTTAGCCGAAACCCATCCATTATTTGCTAAAGCTACGGTAGATCCTGATCAAACAACTGCAGATGTTAAGCATGGAATACCAGCTACAGGTGATTTAGCCGAAACAAAGGGCGTACTCAGTGGCGAAGATTTACGGCTTAAAGTTGCCGAAGCTCAACAACAAGCCGCTCTACCCAAAGGTAGACCAACGGGTAAAGAGGATGGGATAACCAAAACATATCTAAACGGACGTAGTCGGGTACTTGGCTAACTTATGACTAAAAGTAGACCCGAAACTGTTGGTCAACTAGAGATGACAACGGTAGCGGAAGCTGCACCCAGATATTATGATCCCAATGAACGAGTAACCTTCTCTCGTCTAGCCACCCCGCAATACTGGGGTCTTAAACCAGAGGATTATGCTGATTTGACTCCAGACATGTTAACAGCTGCTAATCCAGATAAATTCAGGTCTAACTTAATAAATCCAATTGAACGTGGTAGATTTGTATATGTCCATAAAAGTTACCCAGAGCCTTTTTCCTTTGTAGCCTTATCTCCAGGTGAGTATAACTCAATAATTCTAAGTCCTGCTGCGCTCAATAGTAGAAGCGTAGCCAGGTATTTAGCAGATAGAACAGGGTACTTTCAACCACCACCTGACCGTGAAAAAGCCGAACGTGCCGGCATGCATGTTGTTGAAAGACGTTTAGAATTAGTGCAAAGACATATACCAATATTAGACAGTTATGTAGCGATTTTAGTTCGCTTTGCTGAAGCTGCTAGATATCCTGGCTCAAATCGTGGTAAATCGTTACAAAAACGAGCTGAAGGAGAAGTCCTTCGGGGCATTATTATGCCCGATATGTTTGAGGCCTTAACTGAGCAACGACGTTGGACCCCTACACAGCTAGATTTAGCAAAAAGGTCTCTGGAGAGACGCCTGTTTTTTGAAAGACAGGGCAACAAACATTTTGGAGTCTGGCGAAACTTACTCAGACTTCTAATTGATTACAATAATGCCAAACGAGGTGCATTTTTAGATAGTATTCATAGGTCGCAGCAAGAAATTGAAAAGTCAGTGTCCTGGCAGCAACACTTACACCCAGAACAGTAAAAGATCGGATAAGTTAGAATAATACAGATGTACGGTTTAAATAATAGAAGACCTTTCTTTGTTTTGGCCCCGATGTATGATGTGACCGATACGGTTTTTAGGCAAATAGTGGCAGATTGTGCTCCTCCAGATCTATTCTTCACTGAATTTGTTAATGTCGATGGTCTACAAAGTCAAGGCAGAAGTGAGTTATTAACAAAACTTTCGTTTAGTAAGAAAGAGCAACCAATTATTGCTCAAATATGGGGGCTTCAGCCAGAAAACTATTACAAGACAGCCAAAGAGTTAGTGGGTATGGGCTTTGACGGCATAGATATTAACATGGGTTGCCCAGATAAAAACGTAGTAAAAAATGGCAGTTGTATTGCGCTGGTTAACAACAGAGAATTAGCTAAAGATATAATTGCAGCTACTAAAGATGGAGCTCAAGGGCTACCGGTTAGTGTAAAAACTAGAACTGGTTTAAACGAGGTAGATCTAAGCTGGCATGAGTTTCTGCTTAATCAGAGTCTAGCTATGCTGAGTATCCATGGTCGGACCAAGAAACAGATGAGCAAAGTACCTGCTAACTGGGATGTAATTGCCGACATTAGAAAATTGAGAGACAAACTTGCTCCAAAGACATTGATTGTTGGTAACGGTGATGTTATATCACGTCAACAGGGTGAAAGATTAGCAAAACTACATGGTTTAGACGGTATAATGATTGGCCGAGGTGTATTTACCGATCCTTATGTTTTTAGTAAAAACAGCCCCTGGCAATCCCTCTCAGTAAAGGAACGCTTTGATTTATTTGAAAAGCACATCAAGCTATTCAAGGACGTTTGGGGTGATACTAAACCAGTAAAAGTATTAAACAAATTTTGCAAGGTGTATATTAATAACTTTGATGGCGCCAAGCAGTTAAGAGAGAAATTTATGTCTTCTAAATCAACTAAAGAGCTGCTCAGTTTAGTAGCAAGCAATAGGAAATAGTTTACATGCCCCGAACGTTTAATTGTTTATGTTAGTATTAAATCGATGTCAATAAGAAGAAATGATGGCTTTTCATTGGTTGAGGCCATTGTCGTAGTAGTCATTATTATCGGTATAGCCACCGTAGGGTGGTATGTATATAATCGTCACAAATCAAACAATAATACGACCGATAGCTCTCCTAGTTCATCAATTTCGTATAAGGTAGCAGGTAATAGAATAATTGGACCAAACGGCCAAACTTATATGCCCTCTGCTATTACTTTGTTTGGTTTAGCTGGTGCTGAATCTGACTGGTCGAGCACCATTCAGTCAGACATAAATAAAATAAATGCTATTGCTAGCTTTTGGCATGTCAACTCAGTTAGAATGCAGGTTCAAGCCAATTTAGTGAATAATAATACCCCAGGATATCTAGCAGCTATAGAAAAAGAAGTGTCATACGCTGAAAGCAAAAAACTAAATGTAATTTTATGTGCCCAATACGAATACACTAAAAATCAGCAATTTCCCACCATCGGTACCGATCAATTTTGGCAAAAGATGGCATCGATATATAAAAACGATGGCCGTGTTTGGTTTGATCTGTTTAATGAACCCAGCTTGGGCCTTAAGGATGTAGGAGGTAGTGAAGCAAACCTTTGGCATTTATGGAAATATGGCGGCACCGTTACAAAAGGGACGTTTGTTGGTATGCAGACGATAGTTAATGATGTTAGGGCAACTGGCGCAAACAACTTAATTTTAGCCGAAGGCATTTACGGCGCTAAATCATTAGACATGGTTAGTAACTATCAGCTGACTGGTGGCAACATAGTTTATGTCATCCATAGCTATTTGAAGCCAGGTTTTGATTCACCCTCAAACTGGGATACAGATTGGGGTAACGTTTCAAATTCCTTACCAGTTTTTGATGACGAGTTTAGCGAACATGAAGGGCCTCAAAGTTCTTGCCGACCAAATGCCCCGACTTTAGTGCCGACTCTATTGTCATATTTATCTTCACATCATATCGGTCTGGGAGGCTGGACGCTTAGTAATGGGTCAATGATAAGAAGCAAGACTAATTACACTATCCCAACACAATTTAACCAAGGCGTTACTTATACTTGTCCCAGACACTATGTTACAGGGCCTACAGCCCAAGGCGCAGGTCAAGATATGTTGAATTTTTGGAAAAACCCTGATAATAGCACGCAGATTTAAAATAGCCAGGTAATTTAATCATGAATCATGGTGGGGCAAAGCCGTTGACTTAAGGCAATTTATTGGTATTTTTGTTTGTATTTGGTATGTTTTTAAGAAAAGGAGTACACATCATGAAAAAAATCAGCAGTTCGTTAACTCTGTTAATAACCTTCTAGGAGATAGTAACTTTGCATGTAGGCATAAACGTTACGCTCAAGATTTTACCAGGGATAGAGTATTAAGCTTTAAGACACTACTAGTGTTAATGTTAAATAAAGGAACTAAGTCAATCCAGCTACAAATGAATACCTCTATCCCTAAGTTAAATAGATCTCAAACCACCGTAGATAAAAGTGCCTACTCTAGAGCCAGGGCTAAATTTAAACATACCGCCTTTATTGAACTTAATAAAAAAACAATCATAGAAACTATGTATAGTAAAGGTGACTATCGGAAATGGCATGGACATAGACTGCTAGCTATCGATGGTTCAACTATCTTCTTACCTGAAACCCAAGAAACTATCAAGGAATTTGGCACTTTGCCATATAGATACATACAGAAAGATATAGAAGGTCATC
>DAHVAE010000017.1 GCA_027314795.1 Candidatus Saccharimonadota bacterium | reverse complement strand
ATGGCTGGGAAGAAATCCGGTTTATTGATACGCCAAATTGGTTGCAAGAAAAGGCGAAGAAGCCCTAATTTCGGTTGCTACAGCTTCCACGATGGCCCTCCAAGTTGCAATTTATACTACTTATGTTATAGTTTAGATTCTATGAGCGAAACAGTTCAATATTTTGGTTATGGAGCAAATCGTCATCCACGAATGATAGCAGCTATTACAGGTAAGCTCGTGTCTGAGCTGGTTGGCAAACCTGGTATTTTAGAGGGCTTTAGCTTGGCTATTCAGAGCATCGACCAAGTACCAGATGCTGTATTAGATGGTGCACCCGCTCCGATATCACCACAAACTTTGTTAAGAGAAAGTTGGGATGATAGTTTCAGAAGTTACGTTATTACACCATCTATTGATGGGCATGTATCAGGCACTATCTGGGAATTAACCACAGATGACCGTGAACGAGTAAGAGATTGGGAACTGATTGATTTTGGCTGGTATAAAGATACTAAAGGTGTTGCAGTGACAACCGATGGTCAACATATTCCAATAATCACAGAACAGCTAGGCGATAATCAGGCTGTAATCCAAGATGTTGACGGTTCTGACTACGAGACGTGGTTAAATCCAGTTGAACAGTTTGAAGCTGTAGCTGCTAAAGCCAGACATGAGTTCGATGAACGAACTAACACCTCGAATTAATTTCTTAAGGAGAGTAGCAATATGGGTCATGCATCAGGCGAACAGGAACCCAGTAGATTAACTCTCAGCCAATCAAGTATCTTAGAGGGCTTTGTGAGTCACTATGTAGAAAACTCGAATTCAGAGCCTACATTTACGGGATATTATGACCAGGCATCAGCTTTTGTGCGAAACACTATTGTTGAGAAGTTTGGGTTAGCATTAGACACTCCTGAACAATATTATGCTGTTATGGCCGGTTTGAGTGTTGGTACTGTGTGGATTGAAGGTTTAGTAGCACAAGGATTATCTGTTAATGATGCAGCAGAAGTTATGCGTATATCACTTGCCAGACTATACCCCGGTATACCCAATAATTAATGTGTGATCTAGCTGGTGATTTCCATTAATTAAACAGGGCTACATGAAGATTGCTACTTACTTGAATTTTCGACGCAACAGCATCTACGATGGCCCTCCATTATACCAGTGATTTTATCTGTTAGTAATTGTAATCTAGCTATTTACTTCAAATTGTTCAAGTATATCTTGGAGTAATTGTAATTCAGTTGGAGTTGGTTGCTCACTGAATCTAGCAAGGACAGTGCCATCTTCGTCAATGTTAAATAATGGCTCTACGGGCTTTTGCAGCCAGTGTAACTCACGATCAGCTAGCGGTAATTCTAAGACCACTGCTCTCATTCTTGAGGTACTAGGGTCTTGAAAAATAGGTTGCCTTCTGTCAGTTACAGCTTCAATTCCAAATGGGTACATTGCCACTACAAAACTACCGTGATCTTGATCTGATGAGCGTAAGTAATGAGCTGTTACACCACTCATATTCAGCGTCTTAATTCGTCCTTTTTCCTTTACGAATATATTGGAATTTCCTCCCATGCTAGACATACCGTTATTATTTGCCCAGTTTACTGCAATCTTTTCGATTCGATCTCTAGGGTTGGGGATGTCTCCGTCACGCAGTTCAACTAATGTTGGACCGGTAAAATGTCTTTGCATATCCACCATCGTTCCTAATGTTTCAAATAAATTATTCCGTGGCACAAAGACCCCTTCTTTTATATGTAGATATTTTGCACTTACCAAATTTATATTGCAAGGATAATAAATAACAGTAGATATACCCATAACTTTAGCCAATAGTGATTATGTGAAGATTTCTACTTGCTTGTATTTTGGACGCAACAGCATGCACGATGGCCCTCCATACCGCTTATGCCTAAACTCTTTTGCTGAGGCGTATTTCTATAGTTGACTAACTTAGTCTTATTTGCTATTATTTTTTTATGAATACAGTTATTAACGTCCATGACTTAAAGACAAATTACTCTAAATATCTAGAGCAGGTTATAGGTGGTAAAGAAATATTACTCGGTAAGCACGGCAGGGCTGTTGCTAAGATCGTAGCTTTACCCAATGCCACTAATAAATCCCGAAAACTTGGCATGTTAAAAGGTAAAGTCTGGATAAGTGATGATTTTGATGAGCCAATGACTGATCTTTGGAATACCGTTGCTAACAAAAAGTGACATATGATTTTACTGCTGGACACTAATGCATTTATTTGGTCTCTTACAAATACTGATAAATTAGGCAGGCGTGCACTGACCGACATTAGTAGTAATGCTAATCAAGTATACGTTTCTAGTGTCTCACTACTGGAGTGTGCAATTAAAATCCGAATGGGCAAACTTAAGTTCTCTATAGATTTTTCACAAGTTGATGCTTTATTAGAAGATGCTAATATTCAACAAATTGCTTTTGATGCATGGGTGGCAGAACATTATATTAAACTACCTGAATTATCATGGACGGACCCTTTTGATGCTGCTCTTATCGCGCAAGCAGTAGCCAAGCATATGACACTAGTAACTAGCGATTCCAATATCTTAAAGTCTACTATTGTTGGCCTACACACACTTGATGCTCAAAAGTAATCATTAAGTCGTGATGTGAGTTGCGATAACGTCTACGATGGCCCTCCATAACGGTTATGCTTTTGTTTAAATAGTTGTCGGCGTAAAATGACCCTACGACCATGATAGAGCGTGAGCTTAAGCCGACATTTCCTTAAACCTTATTTAGTTTTGAAAATCCAACGATAAGCCCTGACCATTATGATGAATGGCCAAGTGTACCTAATTTTCTAGGTACTTGGGCAATATTCGGTTGGTCAGAAGGTGGAAAAACACTAAATTATGCAGTGGATGCAGTTTGCGAAGAACAGGCAGCTCTCTTAGCCGAAGCAAAAACAATATTTTGAAGAGACAATTGATTTATTTGGCTACTCAATGGACGTTTATATATTAAACCCTGACGGCTATCAACTAAGATACTACATGGGTCGAACTATTTAACTTACATCTAATTTTAGTTGCAACAGCATACACGATGGCCCTCCAAATATTATTCACAACACTTTGTAGGATAACAATTTTAGAATTTTAGTTGCATACCTAACGATAGGTTCATTAAACGATTGTTCTATATCTGTTAAAGAACTCAACTTTCTAAGTCACACTATTGACATTGAATACCTACCAGGTATATAATTTGTAGTATGAGCACAACAGTTATAAGTGTAAGATTAGACCAGGATGTTAAAACCTCTGCCCAGGATATTGCTAAAAGCGTAGGATTAACTCTCAGTACTTTAGTTAATGCTTATCTTCGACAGGTTGTAGCTACACGCAGAATTGAACTTTATGCCCCTGAGCCTATGACTCCAAAGCTAGAAAAACTCATAGCTGAGGTTGAGGAAGGGTTGAAAGCAGGCAAAGTTAGTAAAGAGTTCGATAACGTAGAAGACTTTCTCGCGGACCTTAAAAGATAGGTTTCATGACTATTCAATACATGTTGAAATTTAAGAAGCAATATAAGAAATTGCCTACAAAGTTTCAGAATCAATTTGATGAGCGAGTTAAACTATTTGTTGTTGACTCCACTAATCCAAAACTCAGAGTTCATCCACTTAAAGGTAAATTTGCTGGGCATTGGAGCATGGATGTTAGCGGTGATATAAGGGCATTGTATCTTAAACGTGGTGAAGAATTAATAATTTTTGCACTTATTGGCACACATAGTCAGCTATACGGTTAAAGACCATTGAGTTCTTCTATGTGCCATTCGTTCATCTCGGCACATTGACGTAGTAGCTAGTACAGTCTCCCCGCCAATGGGCCTTGTAATACTCGTTCCGGTACGTTGGGAACCCAAACAAGATAATACTGCAACTTGTGGGTCGTATGGGCTCCAACACTATACTCCTTGACCATGCATCAAGCATGCTGGATTGCTTTCGTATATACAAGACTTTGTATCTACTCCAGGGAGCCATTCATCCCCGGGCTAAAAAGCCCGGGGATTTCTGGCACGTTATTAAAATTGGTAAAATGCAACAAGCAGGACTAGCAGCAATTGAATCAGCTAAGCAAGAAGGCAGGTGGGATGCCACTTATGACTATCCTGCTGCTAGTAAGGGACAAAAGCTTCATTAACAAACTTAATTTTAGTTGAGATGTCCTTCAAGGTGATACTCCAGCAACCCTATGCTTGATATCAAATCAGCGCACATAACTCTTAGTTACCTAAATACTACGACATCTTTATGCAAGACTAGTCATTAACGATTTTTATTGCTTTCACTTTTTCAAAGTCTTTAATATTAAGCGTAGCGACTTCCATATTCTGCACGAGGGCTGTAGCAGCTATGACCGCATCAATTAGAGAAATATTTGTATACGACTTAATGTATCCTGCTTTTTGAGATATTGTTTTGTCTAAGGGAATAAAGGAGATACCAGATAATACTTTCTCTAGTATCTCTTTGGGTTCATTATGCTCCCAAACACTCTTACCGGCATAAAGCTCAGTGTGCGTAATGATTGATACTGATAAATCTTCTTCTGCTAAATGATATAGCAGAGAATTTACTTTATCTTTTCGACGTAGAAAATCAATGATTATTGAAGTATCAACAACTATCTTTCTCATATCCTATTTGTTATCTGTCTTTCCACCTGAGTTCTATTAGCTTTAACTTGCTCCTTTAAATCTAGGGGAGCCTTTATGTCAAGGAGAGATTGTTTGTAGGATTTTTTATCCTGGTTATTTTCTATTGGTTCAGCAATTATCCTGCCCTCGGCAACAGATATTTTAAGCCAAAAATTATTTCCCATTCGAAGGACATCCCTGATATCTTTAGGTATAGTAACTTGCCCATTACTGAACGACTTTATGTATTTAGTAGTGTTATTCATACTGAAATTCAGTATACATTGAAAGTCAACTTCAGTCAATAGACTATGCTATGCCTTTGTAGAGCGACAATATCCAAGCTCTACAGCCGATTTAACGAAGCAATATGTGGCTGATTATCGTGTAATAAGTGGGGGCACACATCATTACCTGACACGTCCTCCAATATACTAATGTTTATTTGAAAGGGTTAACTACGGTTAAGCTTCCAAACTTTTGGCCATCTTGCATATCTTCACTATATAAAGTATCGGCACCTTTTTTTTGGGCGGCAATCACTATAAGAGAGTCCCAAAACGACAATTTATTTTGTTCTTCAAATTCAGATGCATCAAGTATATCCTCTGGTGTTATTTGATGTACCGACCAAGCTTTATAAACCTGGACTATATTTCGAGCAGATTGCTTATCTACTTTATGAGTTAACTTTTTGGTTACGGTTACGTAAAATTCCTGAAGTACTTGCGTACTTAAAGAACCAGATTGGTTACCCCAACAATCTTTTAGTATAGCCTGCGCCTTATCAAACTTAGACCCAGCATCGGCGTCAAATGCATAGACTAACACATTAGTGTCTATGAAGATAAGATTCATCTATCGTATAAACTCTCTCTAGTAGGTAACTTATTTCCTCCTAAATGAAAGGGGTTATTTAGCTGACTCAGGGCTGTTCTTTTAGCTGTCAACCAATAATCTTCAGCCTCTGCAGCTTTGCTAATCTCGTCACTCACTAGTCTGCTAAGTGATATAGAGCGCCTAGTCGCTACTATACGTGCTTTTTTTATGGTGTTTTCGTCCAATTGGATTGTAAGATTTCGCGTCATAACTTAAGTATAGCAAACTTACGTGCTCCACGCAATAGTATTATTCGCTACATTAGTTGATAGAGCTAACACTGCGGCCCTCTATTAGTTGTTAACAGCCTTGTATATTAGTCTCTAGGGTGTAAGTTAACGACTTAATGTCGACTGCTTTTAAGCCAAGGAACTTCTAACCGATCCAGCCGTCTACTAACTAGGCTGCCTGCTTCACTGTAGCGACAATCGTCTGACCAATGGCATTACCGTATTCAGCCGCCACGTCGTGATTGCTAACTATACCCTGTTTATTAAACGAATGGACTAACTTGTGCATAAGATGGGTGCCCTGTTCAAACGTTCGGACAGTGGCACGTGTGGCGGTCGTCTCAGCTTTTGGTACTAGCGTATATGCTACCTTTGCCAATCCATGAGTCCAAGCATAATAGTTGTCTCCGTTTGGGTCTTGTGCCAGTGAAGGACTAGGCTCTTTGCAGGCCGCAATTGCACCTCGCCAAGCCAGCATATCAGCTAGTTTATCTTCTTTTAACATCTCTGGAGTGCCATTCATGATTTTGCTATCTAGCCAACGAGCGTAAAGACGAGAACATATGAATAAACGCCACATCGATTCGGTAAGGTTGCCTCCACCCTGCTCAAGCGCAAGGTCTAGCTGTTCGGCAAAATCAAGCGGTTGCGTATTTGCTGCATGGGTTACGACTTCCTGGTGAAGTTCTTTTATCTGGCTGTATTGCAAATTGATAGTACCGCGCATTTTTGGAATATAGTCACAGAATTGTATGAGTATACCGCCCAAGAGAAAAAGTCTGCCACTATCAGTTGTTGGCGGCCGGTCTATGTCGTATTTTGGTAGTACGCCTTTAGCTATACGTTGCGTTAACTCACTAATTGATGGCTGCATGGGCTGGTACGGGCCGCCTAGACACATGTATTCCAATTCTGCGTGTAATTTTTCGTGCTCTGGTGTCACAAATAAAGTGTATGCTGCCCGTCCGAGACTTGCTACCGCATAAGGAAATGACACGGGGGTAATGTCAGCAAATGAGCTTTTTGGTTCGACTAGTTCACCCGTTGTCATTAGAAAACCTAAAATTGCAATTGAGCTTAAAAACTAACAAGGATTTATTTACATCCCTAACATATTTCGTAACTAAATTAATCATACGTTAAAGAATTTGTAAAGTTACCGAATTACAATACTACTATTGACTATAGCGCTATTAATAATGATACTTTGACCTATTATGAGTGAGAGATACCCTCAACCTAAAGTAACTAAACCGAAGGCTCGCGTAGCTATTATCCTAGACTATTTTATTGGTCGTGGCGATCATGAGTTTGATACCTATCATGATCCTGAACTGTACGACAAAGGCGCGCACAGCCGCCTATACCGTCGAGATAATTTGGCTCGAGGTGTTACAGATGTCATTGAGCAACATGTACCATATGGGCATAAGACAAAATTGTTGGACGTTGGAGCCGGTACGGGTATTTTGTCGCTTGAGTTGGCAGGACGAAATTACACAGTAAGCGCTATGGACTTATTTGCTTCACAGCTAGACCGCCTCAAGCAAAAGGCAGAAGAACTTGGATTAAGTGAGAAAGTCTCACCTATTGAGGCAGACATGAATAATGAGTTCCCGTTTGAAGATGACGAGTTTGGTGCCGTTGTTTCACTTCGCGCCAACCGTTATGTAAAGGATTTTGACCGATGGCTCAGCGAAGCGCACCGGGTGGTTGGATCTGGCGGGATGCTAGTATTACCTGTCTTTGCTGTTGATACAGTACCATGGAAACGTAATTCTGACAAAGGCATACATCAACCCACCACCCATAAAGGTATTATGCGGGCTATAATGAATGCGGGCTATAAGATAGTTGACCAAGCTAGTGTCTCTTATACGCAAGCTGTAGATCAGAACTTAGACTTTAGAGACGTGCCATTTTACTACAAGCCAAACTTTGTAGTGGCCGAGGTACAACAATAATATACTTTAGACATGGTTATAATTGACGACTTTAACGGATCGCTCGACCAGCACTGGACACAGGTACTTACTGGCGGGGCATACTTGCAGATCAGAAACTCTGTGCTTAGACTGGCCTATGACAAGGCAGGCCGAGATAGTTATAGTGATGCCCAGATTGACGATTACACTATGCTTAGCCGTAAAGAATATCTGTGGCGGCCGCCGCTTCGTATGACAGTACGAGCACGATTCTCGCATAACACAGTCGACGTAGCAGATACCAACACAGCAAAAAAGGTTTTGCTGGGTACGGCTGGTTTCGGGTTTTGGAACAAACCTTTTACTATGCAAGGCCATTGGTTCACCAAGCCTCAGGCGGTCTGGTTTTTTTATTCCGCACCTCCTTCTAATATGGCACTTGTTCCTGGCTTACCTGGTTGGGGCTGGAAAGCACAGATTATTAACACAACAGCTGTAGGCATGGCAATAAACTCAATGCCCGCTGCTCTTGCTGCCGGCTATGCTCGACTAACCAATAAGCAACCATCAGGTCATGCCATACGTCGGTTTGTCGGGGCTCACGAAAAGATTATCACTAATAATATTAAAGACTGGCATACCTACAAGCTAGAATGGCGGCAGCGGGAGTCTGCTTTTTGGGTAGATGATAAATTATTATACAAAACCGACACGGCCCCTACTCGACCGCTTGGCTTTGTGGCCTGGCTTGATAACGAGTATGCGGTTGTGACACCGCGAGGCGAGTTGAAGTTTGGGAAAACGGCCTGCGACAAACAGTGGCTAGAGATAGATAAGATAAGCATTGAGCCCCTATGAAAGTCAATGTCTCTATTGGTGACTTCTCACCTTTACTCCGCCGCCCGGACTATTTGTTTAAAGGCTTGCGGCATACCGGTGTTGACGGTATTGAGTTGTATATTGGTGTAAAGTCCCGCTGGACACCTGAGTACTATTTGCGTCTGTCCAAGAGGTACAATCTACCGATTATCTCTGTACATCAGCCCTTATGGGCAATGACGGGTCTCTATTTTGATGAGGGGTTTTTTACGGTTGCTCAAAGACTTGGTGTACATTATGTTACCTGTCACCCATTACCTGGCCGCTCCTTATCAGATATAGAGACGGACAAATACCTTACCAGATTGTTCCATTTACAGGAGCATACTGGCATACACGTCTTGATTGAAAATATGCCACAAGAAAACAGAAATAAGCTATTGAACCTGATCGCCCCCCTTAAAGGTGCGGCAGCAATAACAGACGTTTACAGCGCCACTCGCCAACATGGCTTAGGTCTAACTCTCGACACTGACCACATACATGTTGCACGGCCTCATGATGAGCCGTGGTTTGATGGCGTATTCAAAGCTATTAAGAACATCCACTTGAGCAGTTTTTTAGGTGACGAACGACACCAACCGTTGGATAAGGGCGAACTGGACTCAGTAGGGTTCTTGCGTAGATTACAGGAAAAACATTACAAAGGCTTAATTACGCTTGAGATAAGTGCCCCGAGAGGGATAACAGCATGGGGCTACGATTTTGACTGTATTGAGCGGTCAGTGATGCTTATACACTCGAGCCTTGACTATTAGCATTATTTATTGTTAATATATGCTATTTGGAAATAATCTAGGGACACAAATAGACTAAGAATATGTTTTTTAGAGAATTGAATCTGCCTGACGATTATCGATCGACAGAAGCAGCAACTTTAGTATTTCAAGAAGTATATGGTGATTATTCAGAAAGAACCGCTGCAGAACTTATAGCTGCATTGTCCATGAATCATGTCCTCCATTACGGCTGTGAGGTTTACAGTCAGTTATTAGCAGTCGGCTCTTTAGAAACTCGTTTCTTAAATGACGGTATTGTATCTGCAAATAATATTGCCGTAACACAAAGATTAAGAAGCGGCGGTGTTGGCAGGCAATTAATGAGTTTCCTTGAACAAGAATCTAGAGAAATGGGAGCAAATTTAATTAGATTAACAGCCCTGCCCACTGCAGTAGGTTTTTATGTCAAGGTTGGTTACCAGCCTATTGATTCCAAAAACCCTCTGGAACTTGGTAAGCTTCTTTAGGACATAACCTCTTGGTGTAATACTTTATTGATTGACAGTGAAATAGGAACTCTTAATCATTTGGCTAAATTGGGATAGTCCACTGCCCTGTAGAGTCCAGTTGCCAGCCGGGCCTACAGCATCAAAGTAGTCGATTGCTTTTATATCCGGGAACTTAGTTGGTAAGCTAGACTGCATACCTGCAAGATACAAAGCCTGGTCGACAGTCATTGCTCCAGTTTCGCCAATCATTAACGGCTTATGATGATTTGACCACTCGTTATAAAAAGAGGTGAATAAGCTAGAAAAAGCTGTTGATCCTTGATGCTGTCTATCATAACCATCGATAGCTATCCAGTTAACATAATTATCTCCTGGGTAATAGCTGGCAGGGTCGCCTTTACCATTAAGCCCCGGGCACCAGACAAAAGCAACATTAGTTGCACCGACTTGGCGAAACAGGTTATATATATGCTGCCAAGCTGCGACATACCCAGATGGGCCGGATGTACTAATGCATGTAATGGCTCTAGTCTGGGTAGCTCGACCACCTTGAGATGATAGATAATTCATCTCCCAAAACCATCTCAAAAACACTGGTTTAGCATAAGATTTTAAGGCTTGAGCATAGGCTTTAATAAGTGAGTCATCCTGACCGTTAGCAACATTTATATCAGAGTCTTGGCATCCCCAGCTGATCATTGGGATACCACCATTAGAAGAAATGGTATCAATATTAGCTATTGGAGCTGGGTCTTTCCAGGCCGTGTATAGCATAACTAGATTTAGTTGTCTACCTAAAGACTGGTTAAATGTCGGCAGGAGGGTTGTCTCAGGAATCGTTCCTTTTCGGCCAGAAGATGTCCCAGGATCTACATATGCGCCTAGATAAGCTCCAGAGAAAGGAATAGCTGGTGGAGCTAGAGAGCTACTAGAACTCGTTGAAGAATTTGAGGCCAGCGGTTGTGTATTATCACTTTGTAAATTATGGTAGACATACCAAGCAATTAAGCTAAGCACACCTACAATTAACAGCGTAAGCAAGCCTTCAATGGCACTAAAGCCACGATCATTATTATGCTTATGCTGCATCGTGACAATGTTAACATTTTTATGTATTAATTTGATACATCATAATATGCAATTCAATCATGTAAAATTATATTGTGAGACAAAGGTTTTACCGATGCCAAGTTTGTGGCCTGCATTATAAAAGCCAAGAACTAGCGAAACGCTGCGAGGTGTTTTGTATGAAGAACAATGCTTGTAGTTTAGAAATTGCCAGTCATGCCATTGAAGTCATTAGTAATAAATCTCATCAGAAACAATAGCTGTAGATTATCACAATATAAACATCGACTTAAAATTTGAGGTACAGACGCTAAAAGCATTGTCGGTATTGGGCCGTATAGTTGTTAATGATTTAGATCAGGCAAAACAGTTTTATATAGAAAAACTTGGCTTAAAACTAAAAGAATCAAGCAATGGGCCATCAACTTAGTTTGCCGGGAGTTGGGACGTTATTTATTTACCCAAAGAGAAATCATCAACCTGTGTCATTTACTGTATTGAATTTTATTGACCAAGATATATGTATGCTAGTTGAAAAGATCAATCACCAGGAGGTTGGCTTTATTTACTACCATAACTTACCTGGTAGACAAGATAGTAAAGAAATGCTTAGAGGTCTTAGTGTTAATCAAGGCCCGGATATTGCCTGGTTTAAGGATCCATCAGAGAACATATTGTCAGTTATCCAGAATCAGAAATAATTATGCATGCTCTGTAGCTACAGATGAGGATGATTTGTACATTGATTTAGCAATTAAACCGGCGGCAATTGCCGACAAACCACCGACTGCAAGCCCAATCCTTGGATTAGTATGGTCACTAATGTAGCCAACTATTGGTCCACCAATTGGTGTGGTTCCAAGAAAAGCAACGGTCCATAAAGCCATTACTCTGCCTCGCATTTCAGAAGTACTTGTTAGCTGAAGAGTGGAGTTTCCTAGTGCTATAAACAATACAGATAACGCGCCGACTACAACTAAAAAGAATAACACCAGAATACGTGATGGCATAAACGATGTGACTAAGATACTTAAGCCAAACATTAAAGCTATTAATATTAACGGGTTGCCGGTTCTTGGTGAATGGCTAGCAGTATATAGCCCGCCTAAGACTGCTCCTATACCAGTAGCTATCATCATAGATGAGTAGGTGCCGGCGTTACCATGCAGAACATGGGTAGCAAATAACGGAAAAACAACCGGGAATTCATAGGCAAAAGTACCAATAATAAACATCATTAGAAGTGTAATCTTAAGATTTGGCTCACTTAATATATACTTAAAACCGGCTTTAAGTTGTCCCTTCTCTCGTTTACGAGGAGGAACAGTATGAAGCTCATGAACATGCATCAAAAACAGGGCTATTAAAACCGCGCCAAAAGTTAATGAGTTTACTACAAAGCACATACCGACACCAACAGTGGCAATTAAAATACCGCCAAATGATGGACCTATAACTCTAGCTAAATTAACCATTGTTGAGTTAAGTGTTACGGCATTTCTAAGTTGATCTGGTCCGGTCATTTCCATGACAAAGGATTGACGAGTCGGATTATCCACTATTTGCACTAAGCCAATAAGCACAGAGATAGCGAATATTTCCCATAACTGTATGATATGGAACAAGGCTAGTATACCTAGCAATAGCGCTAGTAACGCAAACATTGATTGAGTAATATATAGAACTTTACGTTTATTAAATCTATCAGCTATTACTC
>DAHVAE010000016.1 GCA_027314795.1 Candidatus Saccharimonadota bacterium | reverse complement strand
TTACTCAAACATGACAGTAACTACGGCACTTATGACCAAGAAGTTAAGTCTGATGAAAATAGCATTATCGTCAACGGCAAGCACATTAAGGTTCTAGCTGAAAAGGATCCAACGGCTCTACCCTGGAAAGACTTAGATGTCGACGTAGTGATCGAGAGTACCGGGTTCTTTGTCGAGCCAGACAAGGCTAGGGCGCATATTAAAGCCGGTGCTCAAAAAGTTGTCATATCAGCTCCTGCTAAAGGGGACAGCGCGGATACAGCCCTAACAGTTGTCCTGGGGGTAAATGACGATAAGCTTCAAGAAGAACATGACGTCATATCTAATGCTTCTTGCACCACCAACTGCATTACACCGGTGGCTGGCGTAGTCGAAGCTGCCTTCGGTATTGAAAAATTAATGATGACAACAATCCATAGCTACACGGCCTCTCAGCACCTACAGGATGGACCTGGTAAGAACTTAAGGGAAGACCGCGCAGGTGCACAAAACATAACGCCAACAACTACTGGGGCATCGATTGCTGCCGCTAAAGCCTTGCCGGCCCTAACTGGTGTCTTTGGCGGTTTCGAAGTCCGGGTGCCTACGCCGGTTGTGTCTTTAGCTGATTTTGTCATTATTACCAAACGAGATGTTAGTGTCGACGAAGTTAATGAAGCTTTTAAAAAAGCCGCTAAAGAACCTTTTTATCAGGGTATTTTAGACGTCACTGAAGAAGAACTAGTCAGCACTGACTATATTGGCAACAGCCACTCCGCCATAGTTGATCTCAAACTAACAGCCGTCATTGCCGGTAATATGCTAAAAGTAGTGGCCTGGTATGATAATGAGTGGGGATATTCAAATAGGCTGGTTGAAGTTGTGGCTGATGGTGGGCGCACTCTTCACCGCAATAACGAACACCACCACGACTAATGAAAATATTTATCGGCGCAGACCATCACGGCTTTGAAGACAAAAGTAAGATTGAAGAATATCTAAAATCTTTAGGTCATCAGGTTATTGATGAAGGTGATAAAAACCTTGATCCTAATGACGATTTCCCTAGATACGCGCGTAATGTGGCTAGCCAAGTTCTAAAAGCGGTAGATAATTTCGGTATCCTTCTCTGTGGCAGCGGACAAGGCATGTGCATGGCAGCAAATCGCTTTAAGGGTATTAGGGCTGCTATGTGCTGGGATGAAAAGTCAGCTTTTGCGTCACGTAATGATGATAACGCTAACGTACTCTGCTTAAGCGCCGATCATCTTAACTGGGAATCTATGCAAAGAATTATTGAAGTCTGGCTAAATACCCCCTTTGACGGCCATGATCGGTTTGAGCGAAGAATTAAGGAACTAGATGAGCTAGGTTAAGCCGATGGCATTAATCTGTCCGACAATTACAGCTAGCAGTGAAGATGACTACGCCACGCAAATAGCTAACGTTCAATCTTTTGCTAAAAGGCTGCATATTGACTTTATGGACGGGAAGTTCGTAGAAACTAAATCCATACCCTTAGATAAAGTCTGGTGGCCAAAGAACATACTAACTGACCTCCATATTATGGGTCAAAGACCTCAAGAATACCTAAAAACATTAATCGAGCTAAAACCTAGCCTGGTTGTTTTTCACTATGAGGCTGAAGTTGATCATTTGAACTTTGCCAGTCAGCTTAAAGCGGAGGGTATTAAAGCCGGTGTTGCAATTCTCCAAGATACGCCAACAGACTTGCTTAGCCCACTGATCTCTTTTTTCGATCAAGTCTTAGTCTTTAGCGGTCATTTAGGTTATCAGGGGGGGCAAGCTGACTTATCGATGCTTGAAAAGGTTAAACAACTAAAACAGCAATACCCGAATATGCAGATTGCCTGGGACGGTGGGGTTAACGACATGAATATCAAGAAAATACAAGCAGCTGGCGCCAGCATACTAAATGTTGGTGGCTATATTCAACACAGCAGTAATCCTAAAGACGCTTATGATAAACTACTAAGTAGCTTAAGCTAACAAAAATGCAAAAGTTACCACTAGTACGTCTAGAAGAAATAGCCAACGACATCCGTGAAGATATAATTGAGATGTTGGTGACGGCAGGCAGTGGCCATAGCGCTGGCCCACTGGGCTTAGCCGACATTTTTACCGCTTTGTATTTTGATGTATTAAACCATGATCCAAAGAATCCAGACTGGCCAGAACGTGACCTTTTATTACTAAGTAATGGTCACTGCGTGCCAGTTAGATATGCAACAATGGCTCATGCTGGATATTTTCCGATAAGTGAGTTAAAGACGCTGCGGAAGTTAGGTAGTAGACTTCAAGGGCACCCCGAAAGATTAAGGCTGCCGGGGTTAGAAACAACTTCAGGCCCATTGGGCTGTGGCTTATCTCAAGCCTGCGGCATGGCTCTAGCTTTGCGTATGGACAAGGCAACGCATCGCTGGCTTTACGTGGTTATGGGTGACGGCGAGATCGATGAAGGTAATGTCTGGGAGGCTGCTATGCTCGCAGGTAAGTATAAGCTGTCTAACATTACGGCAATTTTAGATCGTAACAATATCCAAATTGACGGACCGACTGAAATTGTTATGCCACTCGAAGATTTAAGGGCTAAATGGGAAGCTTTTGGTTGGCATGTTATAGAAATTGACGGCAATAACATTGAAGCCGTAATTGACGCTTGCGCTATGGCTAAAGCGGTGACTGAAAAGCCGGTTATCATCATTGCCCATAATGTACCCGGTAAAGGTGTAGATTTTATGGAGTACGATTTTACATGGCATGGGCATGCACCAAATCCTGATGAAGCTAAAAAAGCCCTGAAAGAGCTTCGAACCTTGGGTGGTAAGATTAGGAGTGAGCACGAATGAGTGGTGACTTGAAATTAGCCGACTACCTAAACCATCCTGCAACCGAACCGAACCGAAAAGGTTTCGGTCTAGGCTTATTGGCGGCAGGCGAAATAGATTCCCGAGTTTTGGCAGTTTGTGCTGATTTAACTGAATCAACGCAGATGCACTTTTTTAAAGATAAATTCCCTGATCGTTTTATTGATGTCGGCGCAGCTGAGCAAAACCTGGTTACGCTAGGTAGCGGCTTAGCAGCTATGGGTAAGATTCCATTTGTCTCAAGTTACTCAGCGTTTAGTCCAGGCAGAAATTGGGAACAGGTTAGAACAACCATATGCTTAAACGATAGACCGGTTAAGATCGTCGGTTCTCACTCAGGTGTTAGCGTTGGTCCTGATGGCGCGACTCATCAAATGCTGGAGGATATTGCTCTTATGAGGGTCTTACCAAACATGATAGTTATAGCACCGGCTGACTCGATCGAAGCTAAGAAAGCTACCCTAGCTATGGCTAGAAGTCCAAAACCCAATTATCTGCGGCTAGCTCGAGAAGCCATTCCGATTATTACAACTGAAGATACGCCTTTTGAAATAGGGCCAGCATATATACTTAAAGAGGGTTCAGACGTATCGCTTGCTGGGACTGGCACTATGACCTATCATGCACTACTCGCTGCCGAGCAGTTAGCTAAACAGGGAATTAATGCCGAAGTATTGCATATTCCTACTATTAAACCTTTAGATGATGGAACTATTCTGACGAGCGTCAGAAAAACAGGCGCTGTTGTTACAGTTGAAGAAGGACAAATAATTGGCGGCCTAGGTGGGGCTATTGCTGAACTTTTATCTGAAGAGCTACCTACCCCTATTAAGAGGATTGGCATGAACGATCATTTTGGGGAGTCTGGCGAAATGACCGAACTGATGACTCATTTTGGTCTTGATGCTAAGCATATTGTCCTGGCAGCACATAATGTCCTTGCTCTTAAAAAGCCCTAACAGCTACAATAGTTTTATGCCGCTTACGCTTCCACAAATCAGACGCAATTGTAATAGAGCTCGAGAACGCATGAAACAAGCTCGTGAAGAGCACTGGGCTTTCGGTGCTTTTAACCTTGATGACGAAGCGACCTTAAAGGCGGTATGCCAAGCTGCAGCCAACAAGAAAGCACCAGTACTAGTTGAAGTTAGCCAAGGCGAGGTCGATGATCTCGGTCTAGACAATGTCCGCGACATGGTTGAGAACTTTAAGTATGCTTTTGGTGTTGAAATATATATAAATCTAGACCATAGCCCGAGTGTTGACGCGGCTAAAAGGGGGATAGAGGCTGGTTTTGAGTTTATCCATATAGATATATCGCAAGCCAATCACGAGGCCAGTGATGATCAGATTATTGCCGCAACTAAGGAAGTGGTAGCATATGCCAAGCTAACTGGCGCCCTAGTCGAGAGCGAGCCCCATTATTTTGGCGGCGGTTCCAACTTCTTTAATAAGCAAATTGATTACGACGAAATTAAGAAGACCTTCTCTACCCCCGAAGGAGCTAAGCACTTTGTCGAAGCGACCGGGATAGACACTTATGCAGCAGCTATTGGTAATTTACACGGCAAGTATCCTGTACCGAAAATATTAGACTTAGAGTTACTGAAAAGGATTAGACAGGCTATTGACTGCAATATCTCGCTTCACGGCGGTAGCGATACCCCAGGGCATTATTTTAGAGAAGCAGTTCAGATTGGCGTTACTAAAATAAACATTAATTCAGATATGCGCTTTGCCTACCGAACAACTCTTGAGCAGCTACTTAAAGAACACCCTGACGAATACTCAGTCTCTAAACTTATATCTAAGGACGTAGTAACGGCTGTCCAAGGAGTTGTAGAAAGTAAGCTAGACGACTTTAACTCTTCAACAAAGGCCTTAGTTCCTTTAAGTGGTTAAGCTTATGTTAGAATTTAAGTAGATCGGCTAAATAAAAAGGCGGGTAGTTTTGGCAGATAATCCAGATGTAATAAGTATCGGTGACATTGTTACGGATGCTTTTATTAAACTTTTCGACGATCAGGCCGAAGTCATTGAAAATGGCGAAAATAAGCTTTTAGCTATGCAGTTTGGCACTAAACTGCCTTTTGATCACGTTGATGTTATCGAAGCTGTTGGCAATGCTTCTAATGCGGCGGTGGCTTTTTCAAGATTGGGCCTAAATAGCGCGTTTGCAACTAATGTTGGTAGCGACAGCCACGGTCGGGATATGATTAACAGCCTGAACAAGAATAACGTAGATACTCGCTTTGTTCGCATTAACCATAACAAGAAAAGTAATTATCATTTCGTCCTTTGGTATAAGGCTGAGCGTACGATTCTTATTAAACACGAAGAATACAACTATCATTGGCCACACCTGCGACCTGACGAAACTCCAAAGTGGGCATATTTTAGTTCAATTAGCGAGCATGCTATTGATTATCATGACCAAGTCTCAGATTGGTTAGATAACCATCCAGAGGTAAAGTTGGCTTTCCAGCCCGGAACCTTTCAAATGGAGGCTGGTACCGACAGGCTAAAAAGGATATATAGTCGTAGCGAAGTTTTAATACTTAATCGTGAAGAGGCCGTAACTGTTGGCGGCGGCAACCATGAAGATGTTAATGACTTATTAGATAAGTTACATGCTCTTGGCCCGAAGATAGTGGTCGTAACTGATGGCCCCGATGGTGCCTATGCTTCGGATGGTGATAATCGGTTTAAAATGCCTCTTTATCCTGATCCTAAGCCACCACTCGATAGAACTGGAGCTGGAGATGCCTTTGCCTCTACTTTCGTAGCAGCTTTAATTAAAGGTCAAAATGTTGAGGGCGCACTGTCTTGGGCACCAATAAATTCGATGAACGTTTGCCAGGGGGTTGGCGCCCAAGCTGGGTTATTAACAGAAGTTGAGCTACTGGGCTACCTAAAGAAAGCCCCGCACTATTATCATCCGTCTCAGCTGCATAGATCCTAGCTTTATTGTTATGCTAAAATGAACTTAAATTATGAAAAATAAATATCATACGAAGGTAAACTAAATTGAGTCGTTTTTTATCTGAAGCTCTAGGCGAAAGCGAACCAAGGTTTAGGCAGGCTATCATGGCCCTAGAAAGACGCTCCGGCCATCCTAACCAAGATATTCGCTTATCGGCTCGGATACTTCAGCAACTACCGGCTAAAATTAAAGCGCTAGGGCTGGATCCAAACGATACGACCAATGAAGAGCTATACTTTGCTCTCAACCATAAACTGGCCGATCAAGATTCTAAACTAGTAAAAAAACTCAGGACAATTGCTGCCCAGTCAGTTAGCGCTGAGGCCAATATATCGGACGGGCTAACGTCGCTAGCAACTACCCTTAAGCTCCAGCCAGATTGTTTTGCCTTAAAAAGCAGCGTCTTAAAGCAGCAGCTCGGTATCAACCCGCCTAAAAGAATGATGAAAGCACTACATTACCGGTCAATTGATTCAATGTTAAAGCTAGAGCCGATGCCACTTATTCTGCTAGCAATTAATAACTTTGAGTCAGAGGCCTATGTTTCAAGTTTATACGCTAAATATAAGAAATTTACACCAGCTAACTTTGAAAGTCGTCAGCTAGCAATTGTCAACACCAAAGATAGAAAGTGGCTAAGTGTTTTAAAGGACATAAAAGCTCGTACGGGTCTATCCATGGTCACTAGCTACGAACTAGCTGCAGTTATTATGCTACCAATAGACAACGAACCGTTACCTGGCCAGACTACCTTAATGCTAACCAACCTGCTAAGTGAAATCACCTTAATTCAGGCAGTATCATCGTATCTAAAACTTCATCAAGTAAACTCGAATTTTGGCACTAAGCTAAAAGACATTGTCGAAAACGAGCCATACATAGACAGTAGCTTATTAGGGCACAGAGTAAGTTGGCACACCGCTTCACATATATTAACCAGTAGTGACGTCAACCAGTTTGCCCCACATTTAACAATTGAAGAGCTAACTCCAGTAAACTTGCTGTCAAAATTAGGGTACATCCTTGAAGATTTTGAGTATTGGGTCGATAGTGAGAGCTTAGCTTTAGTTAAACAAGCTGAGGCAACCTCCTTAAACATTAGAGACGTGGCCTATAATCTAGCTAATGGCCTTTCATTTAATAATCGACAACTTGATCACTTTAAGCATAGCTTAATCAACGAGCTGATGAAGTTATATATCTCGCCCGAGCAAGTAATAAGTAGTTTAACTACCAACCAGCAGCCTAAATACGAAAAAGTCGTAGCAGATAACCAAACTCAAGCGGTATACTTATAGATTATGTATCAGTTTTGTGTTTCAGGCGCAGCTAAAGGCGAAAGCGTTGAAGAAGGCCGGCAACTGGCGATAGAGCTCGGAGCGGCTCTTGCTAAAGCTGATCACACACTTTTAACCGGCGCTACGGTCGGGCTACCAAACTATGCGGCTGAGGGGTACAAGGCGGCTGGCGGGAAGATGAGTGTCGGCATTAGCCCAGCTTCTTCTAAAATCGAACACGTAATGAAGTACCATTTGCCGATTAAAGCCTACGACGCCATTGTCTATAGCGGCCTTCATTATGTTGGCCGTGATAATCTCTTAATTACCTCTAGCGATGCAGTTTTAAGTATTGGTGGCCGCCTAGGCACGCTTCATGAGTTTACGATTGCCGTTGAATCAAACACCCCAATAGGCTTTTTGCATGGTGCCGGCGGAGTCGGCGAAGAGATAAACAGGCTACTAGAAATGACTAAACCGCATAATACCGGTACAGTAGTGTTTTTTAGCGATTCGGCAACTAAGTTAATAGCCGAACTTGAAAAGTATCTAAATAAAGAGCACGCCAAATATAAAGAGCTATATAGATAAGTAAATCTGTTGGTAAAATACCTAAATGGATATATTTAAGCTCAGGAGTGAGTATAGCCCAACTGGGGATCAGCCGTCTGCCATTAAGCAGCTATCTAGTGGCATTGAAAATGGCCAACAACATCAGACACTGCTAGGCGTAACCGGCTCCGGCAAAACATTCACTATGGCTAACGTAATCCAAAATGCCAATAGACCCACGCTAGTATTAAGTCATAATAAGACATTAGCCGCTCAGCTATACTCTGAGTTTAGAAGTTTCTTTCCAGACAACGCCGTCCATTACTTTGTCAGCTATTTCGATTATTACCAACCAGAAGCTTATATTCCTAGATCGGATACCTATATAGAAAAAGACTCTCAGATCAATGAAGAAATAGATCGCTTACGTCACGCTGCTACAGACGCCTTACTGAGTAGGCGAGATGTAATCATAGTCGCAAGTGTCAGCTGTATTTACGGTATTGGCTCAGTTGATGATTATTCCAACTTAGCTATTAGCCTGAAAGTCGGGGCCAGAAGAGTTAGAGATAAGTTCTTAAGACAACTAAGCGACATCCAGTACCAAAGAAATGATATTGACTTTCATAGGAGCACCTTTAGGGTCAGAGGCGACGTTGTTGATGTCTATCCGGCCAGCGAAGAAGAAGCTTATCGGATTGAGTTTTTTGGCAATGAAGTCGATAAGATAACCAAACTCGATCCTCTAACTGGCGAAGTTCTAGCTAACCTTAAAAGCTACCGAATATTTCCAGGCTCCCATTACGTAACTCCTCAAGAAAAATTGAAGCTTGCTCTAGTTGACATTGAAAAAGAGTTAGAGCAAAGAGTCAACGAATTTAAAAGCCAAGATAAGCTACTTGAAGCCCAGAGACTAGCTCAACGAACTAACTTTGATATTGAGATGCTCAAAGAGACGGGTTTTGTCAAAGGTATTGAAAACTACTCCAGGTACTTAACAAACAGACAGCCTGGCGAACAGCCAGCTACACTTCTTGATTATTTCCCAGACGATTACCTAATGTTTATTGATGAAAGCCATATGACTATGCCTCAGCTGAGGGGTATGTATAATGGCGACAGATCAAGAAAAGAGGCCCTAGTAGAGTATGGCTTTAGGCTACCAAGTGCTTTAGACAACCGACCGTTAACATTTACTGAATTTGAAAAGCATATCAATCAGGTTATATATGTCAGCGCAACACCAGCGGATTACGAACTGTCTCGTAGCCTAAAACCAGCTGAGCAACTAATTAGACCGACCGGTCTACTTGACCCGACTATAGAAGTTAGGCCAATTGTCGGCCAGATAGATAATTTAATCGAAGAAATTAATGAAACTATAAAAAAGCACCAGCGGGTATTAATAACAACTCTTACTAAACGGATGGCTGAAGACCTTGCAGAATATCTCAAAGAACTTAAAATAAAAGTCGCATATTTGCATAGCGATATCGACACATTGGACCGTAGTGATATTTTAAGAGACCTAAGACTGGGTATCTACGATGTCTTAGTTGGCATTAACTTACTCCGCGAGGGCTTGGACCTACCGGAAGTTAGTCTGGTAGCTATTCTTGATGCCGATAAAGAGGGTTTCTTAAGAAGCGAACAAGCGTTAATTCAAACAGTTGGCCGGGCTGCCAGGCATGAGAACGGTCGTGTACTTATGTATGCCGATCATATAACTGGCAGCATGAAACGGACAATTGATGAAACTAACCGTCGTCGCTCCCTCCAAGACACTTTCAATAAAAAACATCATATTACACCAAAGGGCATATCTAAAGGTGTAGATAAAGGCCTAAGGCCCGACCTACCTAACGAAGCTAAACGAGCTAAACTCGATCTCAAAAAGATTCCAAAAGAAGAATACAGCACTTTAATAAAAGACTTAACTTCTCAAATGGAGCTGGCTGCCGCTAACTTACAATTTGAGCAGGCCGCCGAACTACGTGACATCATTAACGACATAAGAGATAAATCTTAAACTGCCTCAAGTTGACGTTCACGCTTACCCATGGACTTCATAACATGTAAAGCAAATTCATCAGGGTATAGCTGTGGGCCTAAGTGGTTAGAATTAAATGGCTCAAAAACGTCAAAAAGCCGAGCCGAATTAGCTGTTACCTCGCTAATATCAAATATGCCATCTTGAGTGAACGGGGTATTTATCATTTTTACGCCTTGTGCTCTTAGGGCTGTTACGTCCGCCCTAAGGTCTGAAAAGTTATCAGCGAGTCCTTCTAGGATAGTCTTAACTGGGTTAGCAGCTTGTATGGCTTGCTCCACTACTAGTCCAATACTAGGATCGATATCTAAACGCGGTAGAGATCCAACTACATCGTTTTGGACAAATCTTCCCAATCGGGATATGTCGTCTCTGACTAACGCTAGGGCACCTAGGAATTTATTAAATGTTTTTGGTAAGTTAGACAATTCGGCAATTGCCTTAGGTATAGTTTGAGCTTCAGCATAAGTACCTGTAAAAACCTTCAATAAGCCTAATACTCGGACGATATCGTGACCGGTCAGGCCAACTGAACCAGCCAGCGTGACTGATATGAATTGCTCAGGGCGTTTCTTGGCAGCTTCAATACTTGTCAGGCCGCCTTGAGAATGACCTAACGCATAAATTAAGACCTGCCTACCTAAAGCTTCAGAAATGGCGTCGATCACTGATAACTCGGCATTGGCCTGTAAGCGCTCAGGGTGCTGAAATTGAGTTAAGGGGTTTGCACTATGGAATATCAATCCACGTTCATTAATAGTGAAGGCAGGCTGACCAAAAGTAGCTAAAGCGTGACGTACTTTAGCATAGGCTCCATGGGTTGCACTGTGCCCGCGTGCAATAGTGACAATCGGAACTTGCCGGCTAAGATCACTTGCACGACCTTCTAGCGTAAATTCGACTAAGCTAGTAGCTTCAACTTCGGCCGTTCCGTTCAGTCTTATCAGTCTGTCTTCTTCTTGAACCAGACTAATAAATAGATCTTTTTGCAAAGGCTCAACCGTTTCTTTGTTAATGGCTATGCTATTTTCTACAGACGGCAAGTTGTTACAGTCTTCAGCTTTAAGTGCCATTTTTTTGTTCCTTAAGATAGCTATTTAATTTCAATATAGTCCCACTTACGCTAATTTGCAAAAAAGCTTATTAAAAAGCACTAGCGTTATCGTCAAATCTCGCTACTAACTGCTTGTAGCTAGCGTTAACTTTGACTGTTATACTTGTTAGATAAATGGCAAAACTTACTAGGGAAGATGTCTTAAAATTGGCTCAATTAGCTCGTCTCAAGCTAACCGATGCAGAGCTGTCTAACTTTGCGGCTGAAATAACGAGTATTTTAGATTATGTTGAACAGTTAAATAACGTGGACATATCTGGTCTAGGACCAACTAATCAGGTAACGGGACTTGCTAATGCCTGGCGGGAAGATAAGTGCGTAGATTACGGTTATGATCTTGACGAACTATTAAAAAACGTTCCAAATGTTAAAGGCAGATATATTCAAGTTGGACGGATGATTTAATGAGCCAATGGCCTAAGATACAAACTCTTGCTAAAGCGGTTAATGACGGCAAAATAACAGCTAGCGAGCTAGTCGATAAGTCTTTAAAGCTGATAGATGAAAAAAGTGAGTATAAAGCGATAATTGTTAAAACAACTAGTAGAGCTAGAAGTCGAGCCATTGAAATAGACACCTTAATTAAAGCCGGTAAAAACGTTGGTAAATTAGCTGGCGTGCCGTTTATAGCCAAAGATAACTTTCTGGCTTTTGGTGCCGAGACTACAGCTGCCAGCAATATTTTAAAAGGCTTTAAGGCACCATATCAGGCAACGGCCATAAACCGTCTAGAAGCAGAAGGGGCTATCTGCGTAGCTAAAGCCAACCTAGATGCCTTTGCCCACGGTACTAGTACAGAAAACAGCGACTTTTTTACAACCTTAAACCCTATAGATAAAAGTCGCGTTCCAGGTGGCAGTTCTGGCGGTTCAGCTGCTGCTGTCGCACTAAGCATGGCGCCCTTTGCTCTCGGAACAGACACCGGTGGCTCAATTAGATTACCGGCTAGTTTTTGCGGCATTGTTGGCTATAAACCAACATACGGTTTAGTTAGCCGGTCGGGAGTGATTGCTATGGCGAGCAGTACGGACACAATTGGCTCATTAACTTCATGTGTTGATGATGCAGCTATCGTTATGGAAGTAATGAGCGGCAAAGACGAGCTTGACTCAACAACTATTTATATTGAAAATAACAAGTTTTCTAAGCCAACAACAATAAAAAAACAGATTAAAGTGGGCATAGTCAAGGAACAGCTAGTGGGTCTAGATAAAGATGTTCTTCGAGTTATAACAGCAGCTATAGACAAGTTAGATAAAAATGGTGCCATAGTTAGCGAAGTTAACTTGCCAAGCATGCCCCTAGCCTTAGCTTCTTACTACATACTTTGTCCTGCCGAAGTTTCATCTAATCTAAGTCGATATGATGGCCAGCGTTATGGCTATAGTGACAAGAGCGCTAATACTATTGAGGATAGCTACCTAAATAGTCGTTCGAAGGGCTTTGGTGCCGAAGCTAAAAGACGTATTATGATCGGCACTTATGTACTTAGCAGTGGCTACTACGATGCCTACTATAAGCGCGCTCAAGCAGTTCGCACTAAACTAATCAATGAATTTAACGAGGCCTTTTTAAAAACTGACTTTTTAGTTGGTCCGACGGCAGCTACCGTGGCTTTTAAGATAGGAGAATTTGTTAACGACCCGCTATCAATGTATTTAAACGATACTATGACCGTAGCAGCCAATCTTGTCGGTAATCCCGCTATATCTCTACCAGCCGGGGTTATTAATGACCTGCCACTAGGGCTTCAACTTATGGCAGCTCAAAATCAAGATTACCAGCTT
>DAHVAE010000015.1 GCA_027314795.1 Candidatus Saccharimonadota bacterium | reverse complement strand
TAAGAAGCGTAATAATAGGCCTGCTACAGATGAAGATATAAAAAATGCTAGGTCTAACTTTTACAAAAAAGGGCTGAAATGGCAGTAGCAATAGACAGTTCAGTCCTAGTTCGTTACTTCACTAAGGATAATGAAGAGCTATTTGAAAAAGCTTCAACAATAATCACAGAAGCTAAACCAAATAGTATACTACTAGATAGGGTAATATTTGCTGAGTTTGGCTATGTTCTTAGGTCCGTGTATGAATTAAGTAAAAAACAAGTTGTTCTAATATACGAATCTTTACTCTCTAGCAACATATTCTCGATTCCTGATAGGGAGCTTCTTGAAACAACCGTAGAATTATTTAATAAAGAGAAACCCCTATCGTTTGAAGACTGCTGGTTACTGGCATTAAAGACCAGTGACAAAGTTTCAGATATTCTAACTTTTGATGATGGTATCTTGAAGAAGTTGAAGGCTGATAACAATTAGACTCAAAGACCGATATTAACGGTAGCTAATTTTCGAAAATCCGACTCGATGTCCCGCCAAGTAATACTATTTACAACCAAGTATTACTTAAGTATACTTGGTTGTATGAGCTACACATATAGTATTACTAGTAAAGGTCAGATCACTATCCCTAAGGAGTTCCGTAACAAGCTTGGTCTTGATAGGGTTGGTAAAGCCACATTACAGATCAATGATAGAGATGAGATAGTTATAACGGCACCCAAAGATTTATCTGAGGTTCGTGCCTTGCTAAATAATCCAACGTTTGAAGATAAACCCTCTAAGAGAGAGCTATCTATTGGTAGTGAATTAGCTAAAAAATATGAAGTTAATTGACACTAACATTATAATGAGATGGCTATTGGGTGATGATGATAATCTAAGTCCAAAAGCTGAGAAACTGATTGAAGAAGCCGAATCTGTTAGCTTACTAGTTACAGATGTGATTGTCGCCGAAATTGTGTACATTCTTCGAAGTACTGGGCGTGATCGTAACCAAACAAATGAGGCACTTCAATTAATCAGTCGAACAGAAGCTTTTAGGTACGAGAATGAAAGCGTGGTATTAAAAGTAGCTGGCTTGCTAAAAGGTACAAAGCTGGATTTTGCCGATTGCTACTTGCTAGCAAGGGCTCGTAAAGAGAAGTTGGGACTTGAAACGTTTGATAAGCCGCTAGAAAAGCAATTTCTATCTACATAGTAGTTCCATTATCTTGCACTACGGCTTGCCAATCTTTAGATTCCACCTTATCTTTAATAGCACCAAATGGTTCTTTATGCCGATAAGCTAACTTTTCACCATCTACTTGAAGCCTAGGAACTACGCAGTCTATTAGATAGTGTTTTTGAGGGAGTGTTAAGCAATCGCTACAATAAACTAACCGCAGTCCAATGCTGCTGAATTAGGTGTATCAACTACTGCTTTTGTTAATATGCTTGTTAAACAGGCCCTAAGGGACCGTAAGATAATCTTGACTACTTCCCTAGAGCCTACTCCTTATTTAGAGAAGATTATGCGTAAAGTTGAAGCAGACCTTAAAACAGGCAAAAATATATCTCCTGAGTTTGATTCAGTTGATGCAATGTTTGAGCATCTTGAAAAGACAGCTTAAAAGCTAAGCATGAATCTTCGTTATCATAAAAACTTTCAGAAACAGGTAATAAAGTTACCAGCAGCCCAAGAAAAACGCCTAAGAGCTGCTTTAAAGCTGTTTCAAGCTGAACCGTATCATAAAAGCCTATACCATCACCCATTAACTGGTGGGTGGAAAGGTTATCGCTCCATCAGCTTTGGTGGTGATTGGCGAATACACTACAGACCCATCAGTAAAGATGTTGCACTTCTAGCAACTGTCGGCACTCATAGTCAACTATATAAGTAGATAACAAGCGTCATGTGTGGCCAAGTTTAATTATTCAGTATTTAACCCCCGGCGTATCCCTCATATTGATATAGATGGTTAATAAATAATAGAAGTGCTGTCAGTGGTTGAAATAAAATCACTGTTACAGTTGAACAAAAGCAGATACTGAACCAGCTTCACTAAGAAACTGTTTAGCATAGGCTATCTCTTGAGAAATAGCAATAATAGCTGTCTTGAACTTTAGCAACACATCAAGTTCAGAATTAAGCCGAAGTACCAAAATTAATCACCCAGGCTAAAAGGTTGGGCTGCTATGACATTTGATGCCCTGTTACTAAAAGTAGCGACTGACTTAATGACAAGGATTGACTCAAAGAAATAAGTTAAACTCTATTTATTTCCTGCTACGGTCGACAAAACGGACTTAAGACTTTGATGGTTAAATATAGACCTAAAACTTTATCAGAGACGAAAGTAGTTTAAGCGTATTAGTTAACAGTAATTTGAGCTAGTCCTTTGGCTGATGGTTGATAGGCATCTTCAAGCAAGTAAGTACCTGGAGTATTGATAACGAACGACTTACTTTGCTTCTTTTGCAATAGGCCAATATTCAGTTCAGAATTTTTAATTACATCGGCCGGAGACTCCTGAAAAAGGCTGGGACCTGGTTGGCTTTTATCTACATCATTAGTTAGCTTAATGGTTGTTCCTGCGGGCACAGAAATCTCGTTAGGCATAAAACCATAGGCATTGTACTGCATATTTAAGCTAGAAGTAGTGACTGTGCTATTGGGATACATGTAAGGTTGTATAGATAAAGTCGAACCGCCAGCAATCTCTCCTCTTAATGATGGATTGTGATTGCCTTCGTATTGCCACACCCCATCTTCATTAATCGTGAAGGATTTTGATTGACCTTCATTTATTACTCCGAGGTCAAGCGACGTGTTATATATAAAACGGCCCGTCCAATCGACTTGAGCCAATGTCAGAGAGCCTTTGGTAGAGATATTTTTAAAGGTAACTAGTGTACCAACCGGTATTGTTGCAATATTTGGATCAAAGCCGTAGTTATCGAAATATATTATGACATTAGAAGTGCGGGTAGGATTATTAGTCGTAGAGTTAGTTTTGGAGGTTATAGGAGTTATATGGATGTTAGAAACTGAACTTATTGGGCTTTCAGCTTGAGTATGATGAGTTATTGAATACATGCCGATGTCTACCATCAGGCCAGCAACAACAAGCGTTAAAATTATAGCTTGTAGTTTCTTAGTCATATTCTTATAACCTTGCTTAACCCGCTGCTTATATTATATATCTACCTAACCTAAAGACATTAACTACCATCTTTTTGAATTACGTACATGTAAGACAATTGTCACCTTATATCGGTGATTATCGTCAACGAAATATACCTGTTAATAGGCGATAATTATATTCATCGGAGGTTGTTAATGTACGAAGAAGATTTACCTAGAGCAATAAACATTAAGCGTTTAGCAAAAAACTGCTGGACCGTATCCTTTGATGTTATTACCGTCATAGAAAGAGTACGGGCTGGAGTAGTCGATGAGTTCATGATTGATTTCTTGAAGCTATTTTCAGTCGATAAAGTTCTTGGAAATGCAGAGGATTTATTAACATCGTCAGAAGAGCTAAAGTTTTTAATTCGCGAAGCATACAAAACACCTAAAGAATCGCTATTAAGTCCGCAAGATTAGGTTAAATAAGCATAAAGTTATGAATGTTTTTGTGTTTTATTGAGTAAAATCACAGCTACATGGAGCATCATATCATGGCTAGCTACGTTTAAGTCAGCCAAATTAAAAGGTGTAAACGGAGGGTAGGTATATGGATATGACGAAAACTAACAAAGCAAAACTATAAAATAACAATGTTTCTAAAGGAGGAGTGATTAATGAAGGTAAGCAATTTCAACATAACTAACGATAAAACCTGGGATTTAGACGACTTATATTATGAAATTAGCCACGACTGGGAGGGTAAAGCTAAAGCTCTTCAGGTACGTCGTTGGCGAACATTAAAACGGGAAGTTAAACATCGAGGTTGGCAGCAAGATAAACCTGGCCATCGATCATCAGGACATTATCTGAAGGGAGGATATAGATATGCAACTCACTAGAGTAAGCCCACTTCGAAGTTTGTTCGATTTGGATGAAGATATTGATAGATTTTTGGCTCAATAACCTAAATCCTTTTACTGCCCATATTGATCTTATGCCGATGGATATATATGAAGAGCATGGTAAGTTAGTTAGCCAAGTTTTTCTACCAAACTTTAATAAGGATGATGTTAAAGTTTCTATTGATAACGGTGTACTCGAAGTTACTGCCGAGCACCAGGAAAAAGAAGAAGCCAAAAGCAAACGCCACTATTTCCTAAGAGAAAGTGCCAATATGTACCTTCGAAGAATCCCACAGCCTGAGGGCGTTAAATTAGCGGCTTAAAACCCAGCGGTATTAGACTTAGATTCATTAAAACAAAGCATTTAAGAATAAGAATTGTTTTCTGCTATAGTAAAAAGTGATGCCATCAGCTGTAGAGGTCAAGATTTTTAAAGAGTTTTCTAAGTATCCAAGGCGGTCATATCCAAAAGGACAAATACTTATCTTTGCTGATGAAACCCCAGAACACGTCTTCTACATTATTAAAGGCAGGGTGAGGATGTACGATGTTTCATATCGTGGTGAAGAGGTTATTGTTAACTTGTTCAAGCCACCAGCTTTTTTCCCAATTTCTGAAGCTATTAACCATTTGCCAAATAAATACTTTTACAAAACTGAAACTCAGGCAGACATATTTATAGTTCCAGTTGATGCAGCTTTGAAATTTATTAAAGACAATCCGGATGTTTTATTCGACCTAGTTAGTCGTGTTTATCGAGGTATGGAAGGTTTATTAAGTCGTATGGTTCATTTAATGTCCGGCTCAGCTAAAAGCCGGATACTTTATGAGCTACTTATTGAATGTCGCCGCTTTGGTTCAATGAACAAGGATGGTAGTTGTGATTTAGATATAAGTGAAGTCGATCTATCAGCACGTGCAGGTATGACGAGAGAAACCGTAAGTCGTGAGATGAAGAAAATAAAAACTGAAGGGTTAGTGGTTATTAGCCCACAAGGTATTAAGGTAAAAAACATCAAAACCCTTGAGAAAATAGCTGGCGAGCAATTCTAGTAACCAGGTTTTAACTCAAAAGACTCAATAGTATCAAACAAGGCTTTATAGTCACCACCTTTTGAAGTGTTATAAAATGCAATCCTAATTTGTTTAGGTGTGATTTTAAAACCAACGTATTCCGACTGTTCAAGCTTTGAGATCGGAGCAATTTTACCCTTACTCACTTTTAAGCTAGTTTTTGTAAACCGAGCAGCCAGTTCATTGATTCTATCTGCATTCGTAAACTTTTTAGCTTCGCCAATAATTTGAGCAACTGTTTGGCTAGCAACATCAAAAACAACCATAAATGCATGGTTGTTACGCATTAAGTTATCGTACTTCCTAGTCTCAACCTTTGTTAGAAAAGAAATACTAAAATCTTTAGGATCGATCAAGTAATAAACGACAGTTGCGTGTGGTTCGCAATTGGGGTCTACGCAAGCTAGCACCCCAGCTTCTTGACTATTAATAAAATCAAAAATTCTTTGTTGGCGTTGAGGAAGATCGCTTTTCTTGTTTTTTGAATTATATTTAGAATTCATGATCACTCCTTTAACATCTATTTTTGCAGGATTTTAAGACCTAGAATATGATAATACTCATAGTGATACAGTGATCTTTTTCAAGTTAAGATTTTGTTTATATAATTAAGATTGAATTTACATTAGCCTGTACTAGCGACAGTAAACATTCGCGTTATGAGCCTAGATTGCTCAGAGCTAGATAAACAACTAACAGAAGACGTCGACAGCTGGGTGGTAGCTGAGCTGACTTCGTACCTCCTGATTGGCTTGGCGTAGGAGTTACCGAGTATCACGGGAATAACGAGTAAATTGCTGCTATCCCGGATATTGCCATAAGTAGGGTAAGTACCCAACCTAAACTAGCCGAAACTTTACCATTTCGCCAATTGCCCATAATTTTCTTATTCCTGGCTATAAGAAGTATCAAGGTTAATATAATTGGTGCCACCATACCATTCAGTACAGCTGAGTATATTAGGGCTTTTATCGGGTTTAAGCCAATGAAATTTAGACTTAAACCTAAGAACATCGAGATGATAATAACCCCGTAAAATAGGTAGCCTTGTTTTAGCTTGTTATTTAAACCCTGGCGCTTGCCCATACTTTCACTTATGGCATAAGCACTAGCGCCAGCAAGTACGGGGATGGCAAGTAATCCCATGCCGATAATACCAACTGCAAACAGCCAGTATGTTGCATTACCTGCAAAAGGTCTAAGTGCAGCTGCCGCTTGAGCAGCCGAGTTTATGTCCGTTATGCCATGTTTGAATAAGACGCTGGCACAAGCGGCAATAATAAAGAACATCACGACATTAGATAGGAACATCCCAGACCAAACGTCAATGCGCATTTTTTTGACTTGCACTGTATCTGTGCCCTTACGCGCGCTTATTGTGGTCTGCCCAGCGGCTATTTCTTCTTCTATCTCTTGAGATGTCTGCCAAAAGAAGAGGTAAGGAGTAATAGTTGTACCCAATATGGCAGTTATTAAGAGCAGCTGATTCTTTGAGAATGTTATATGCGGGATAACTGCGTAATGAGCAATTGTATGCCAATCAGGATGAGCTAACAGGGCAGATAGGATATACGCAAGTAAGACTAATGCTAACCATTTAAGATACCTAGCATATTTTACATATGGCGAGAAGATTTGCAGAAGTAAAATGAATACTGTAAAACCAATAACTAAGACGGAATAGTTGAGCTTTGGACGAAGAAGCTGTACGCCACTAGCCATAGCGCCAATATCTGCACCAATGTTGAAGGTATTAGCGGCAAACAAGAAGATTGTACTTAGATAGAGTACTTTTTTACCAAAATGAAGACGAATATTATGAGCCAGTCCACGGCCGGTCACTAAACCGATTCTGGCACACATTTCTTGAACTATCGCCATTAAAGGAAAAGTAAAAGCAGCAAGCCAGAGTAAGCTGAAGCCATACTGAGCACCTGCTTGAGAGTAAGTAGCTATACCACTAGGGTCATCATCTGAAGCGCCCGTAGTCAAGCCCGGACCAAGCATATACCAATAGTTCCTAGCTTTCTGTAGCTGCTTTTTACCGTTTAGAGGTATTGAAGAAGATATCTTTTGACCACCTTCAACGCCTAGCTGTAGAGCCTGAGCTGGAGCCTCGATTGTTTTTTCAACTATATTTTTCTTCATTAGTTACTTATGTTGGTTATCTAAATAATACCAGATTTGCTAATGCTAATGTCTGTTTTCTAAAGATTATCTAAAATCCTTGGTATAATTTGACTACTTTGCCACCTTAGCTCAGCTGGCTAGAGCATCACATTCGTAACGTGAGGGTCATCGGTTCGAGTCCGATAGGTGGCTCCAGACTGCGAGTGTCGTATAACGGTTATTATGTAGCCTTCCCAAGGCTAAGAAGCGGGTTCGATTCCCGCCACTCGCACCACTATTAACGCTAGGCATTCAGGATAATAAGCTTTTCTGAAAATCTGCTACTGAGTACCTCGAAGTCTCTGTCATATGTAACTAAAACTCCATCATTTTGTTTTGCTATAGCCGCTATCCAAAAGTCATTATGAGACAAAACCTTGCCACTTTTAACACAGTAAAGTTGAAACTCCGCGTATAAATAAGTTGTATCTATGGTAGGCAATGCAATCTCCACCTGTGGTTGGGCCAAAAATCTTTGCAAGGTTTCTTCATTTTTGTTCTGCCTTGAACCCTTCAAGAAACCATACCTCAACTCAGCTATGACAGGCAATGCTAAGACTAAGCCGGCCTCTGTTTGAATAAGAGAAACTATCTCTTTTTGCCCATTGGCTAATGCACTGTAGACATTGGTGTCAAGAAATAGCATTTTCTTTAGCGAATCTTTCTTTTTGAATTGCATCCTCAACTTTTAAGGCTTCAATAGTTTTGCTATCCATTCCACTGCCTATAAACCAAGACAAGGAAGAGCCTAAGGGCTTGTCCAGGTTTGGTACTTCTTTTGAAAGCTCCTCAATAACTACTTGGTTAATGCTCTTATTGCTAAGGCTAGCTTTCTTCCTGAGGTACAGGTTTACCGCTTCTGGGACATTACGTATTGTAAGTTGTGTATTCATGAATGCATGATAGCATGCATTCACATCTGAATCAATATTTATTGCTTTAACTATAGTGTTATAAGCACTAGCTAGAAGATTAATACTGTCTCGTCTACTATCTGATTTAGATGTGTGGAATCCGCTGCCGATGGTACTGCGCCAAACGATAAGCCCATCAATTATTTAATGTAAGCTTTTTTCGACCACCTGCACCAAACTTCTTATGCTTGTTTTTGAATGTTAAAGGTATGATAATTACAATCAATGAGTAAACTAGAATACTATCATCAACAATTAAGCTTTGAGTTAAAGGATAGAGCCATGAGTATCGGTATAGGTATTGGTTTTCTTGCAATGGCAGGTGCGGGTGTATGGGCAATTGCTACTGGCGAATTTTTTGGCGTAGTCCCTACTTTAGCTGGAGCTGGCTTAGCAGCCGCAGAATTTTACGAAGCTGGTGAAGCCAGCTCAGATATAAGTGAGTTCCGTACCAAAATTGCTGCCATTATGAATTAGGATAGTTCGAACCTCACGGACAATGCCGCACCAATTCGGATTTTGGACATTATTTGACTTGCTTTTATTGGTAACTAATCTGTAAATTAGCGATATTTCTGGTGTGTAAACTTTTTTGAACCACAGTAACACTAATCTCGCTAAGGCATATTTGAACAGTTAATTTATTTTGATACGAATCATAAACTTTATATCTAAATTAGAAAAGATGGATTGGTTATTTGCGCGTCGTTTGCTTTAATGTACAAAGCTCTCTATAATTAAGAAGCAGCGGTTAACTCTATTCCTATTACGAATATGAGATTGGCATGGAACACAAAAAAATTGATCTAAAACTAATAATTTGCAGACATGGTCGATCTATTTTTGTCGTATCTTTATTATTTTTTAACTTATGTTTCTTCGTATTCTACACGCATACTGCGCATGCAGCTGCCCTAGGTAATCTAGCTGGCTACTGGAAATTAGATGAGACCACTGCAGGTGCAACAGCTATAGACTCGTCTGGTAATAACAACAACTTAACACCTAGCGGCAGTCCACAACCTTCTACGAGCGTACCATCTAATATCAGCTTCCCAGATAGCAGAAGTTTAAGCTTTAATGGCTCTAACACTTTGGAAGAAGCAAATCCTACGGGCTTAAATTACGGCAGCGCTCCGCGCAGCATATCTGCCTGGATTTACCCTACGGTCGATCCTACGGGTGGGGAAGTACCTGCAGCTTACGGAGCTTGTGCCTACGGCGGTGTAAGTACTAACCAAGGTATGGAGTTTGGATTTTTCATCGATTCATCAATGGATCTACACTTTTGGGGTTGCGGTAGTTATGACTTTGATACAAACCATACAGTCACTCTCGATCAATGGTCAAACGTAACAATTACATATGATGGTTCGACAGTGACGGTTTACCTTAACGGTGTCAATGTCGGGTCTCAAGCCAGAACATTAGTTAATCAAGGAGCGTCAACTCCATATATGGAGATCGGCAGCGCAAGCTTGATGGATGGCGTCCCCGATTCCTTTACTGGCAACGTAGATGATGTAAGAGTATACACTAGAGCACTTTCATCTACTGAGGTATCTGAAATAGCCAGTACAGGTAATACAGTTGCTACGTGGACTGGCAATTCTTCAACTAACTGGCAGAACTCGGCTAACTGGAATATCAACGCGGTGCCGGATGGGTACACAAATATTATTGTTGGTAATGGCACTTATCAACCTGAACTCACGGCGCCTACTAGCGTTTCGGGTTTAGTAATTAATGCAGGCAGCTCGCTGAATCTAAATGGTCAAAATTTATCCATGAATGATTCCGGTAACTTTACGAATAATGGCACACTTATGTTACAGGGTGTCGAAACAATAACTAGTCTTGCCAATGATAGTTCTAGTGGAACGGTTGAATATGATGGTAATGGCACTTATTCCTTGCTCAATTTTGGCTACGTTTATCATAACCTTTTGTTTAATGGAACTGGCTCTTGGACACTTAGTAGCCCGCTGACGGTGAACAATAATCTTAATATAGCTAGCGGCACATTGTCCTCGGGAGGTAACAATATAACGCTAGATGGTAATTGGGCCAATACAGGTACATATAATGCTGACAATAATACCGTTATACTTAACGGCAATGACCAAACAATTAACGGATCTACAACGTTCTACAATTTAACTAAGGCAACTACTAACGGCAGTGTTCTAATATTTCAGGCCGGTAATACTCAAACTGTTACAAATATGCTGACCTTAACCGGCACCTCTGGGAACCCCCTAGCGTTACAGAGTACATTATCAGGGACTCAGTGGAGACTAAATTTAACAGGCTCATCCAATCTTAACTATCTGGCAGTCCAAGATAGTAATAACCTTGGCGCAATTCTTAATCCTCCAAATAGCCTTGATGATGGTGATAATCTTAACTGGTTTCCGCCTTATAAACCAACTGCATTGGGATCACCAGGGTATGTTGGCGGTAGTTATACTAATAATTCCAGTCCGACCCTATCCTTTAATTTAAGTAACTCTGACACATTAGAGAATCTAAAATACCAAGTTGAAGTAGCCAGCAATAATAGTTTCACTGGGCCGCTTATCGATTTTATTTCTGCCTTTGCACCTCAAGGTAGCAGTAGTTTTAGTGTTGGCCAGCCGACAGGTAGCGGCAGTTATATTACTGGCTCAGCCGGGCAAATATTACCTGCTGGCAGCTATTATTGGCGGGTCCAAATGATCGACAGCGCGGGCAATAGCTCTGGTTATACCATGGCAAATAATGGTGCGGTTGCTTTTATAGTAGATACTACGCCACCGACTGTGCCTGGCCAACCGTCAACAACATCACCAACGACAACAGGTAGACCAGTGTGGACATGGGTGGCTTCAACTGATTCAGGCAGTGGGCTGGTCAGTACTCCATACACTGTTGAATGGTCGCCTGATGCGGCTTTTACTAGTGACGTATCGTCCACTACTAGTAGTACTAATTCTTTGACATTGCCTGTTACGTTAACACCAGGTACATGGTATATACGCGTAAAAGCAGAAGACGTTGCTGGAAACGTATCGGCATACTCTTTAACTGGGTCAGTTACAATTACGAGTTCTACAGTGAACACCAATATCGGGGACGAGGATACTGATGATGCTGCTCAGACAACTACTGCTTCAGTTAATGTTAATAGCCATGCCTCATCGAAACTACTGATATCTAAACTTACCAATACGAAAACTAACTCGTCGATCTTACTAAATGATTACAGCCAGTACGCATCTGGTGAAGGTAAACAGTTTAATCTTAAACCAAATCAAGTTGTTTATTTTAAAGTTGGCTCACAGACACACAGCATAACCGTAGACACAGTAGCAGCAGACCAGGTTACGCTGACCTTACATTCAACACCTCGAACAGTAACCATCCAAACAGGAGACACTGATGAGTATGATGTCGATGGTGATGGTAGGCCGGATATAAAGATTACACTTCTTGGTATCCGTGATGGTGTGGCCCAGCTCTCATTCGCACAGGTCGGACAAGCAACTGTGAACCTGAATCTTTCGCGTTCGTCTCAACTGCCTTCAGGTTTATCCTGGTTGATAGTATTGCTTATTGGTATTGTTTTGGGCATGTGGATTATGTGGAGGTGGAAGCGTCTTAAAAGTAATAAATAGGCCGGTGTTTTATGCTGTATTAACGAGCATTTTGCTTCTTTACATTGTTTTTCAAGTAAACCGGCCAACGGCAGCCTATTGATGCTAGAATATATGGGAAGAACATATGGCAATATCAAAGAAGTTTTATCATGATCACTATATTCTGTTGCTTCTAACAGTTAACGTCTTCTTATTTTTAGCTGTTGCTGTTTTTGTAATCGTTAGACTTAGCGGGCTTCATAGTAGTAGCTACATTGTCCAGTGTCGCAATTGTAGCGATCCTACGGCTACAAACAAGTATCTTGTAGGTGGAGTTAGTGGGTTACTTAGCTTCATTGTTTTCTCATTTATTGTGCTAACTGCTAATACGGCTTTAAGTTTAAAGTCATATAATATTCATAGGCAACTAGCCATCACATTATTAAGTCTGGGTATATTACTGCAGGTATTAACTTTAGCCGTTAGTAATGCCCTACTAGTTTTAAGATAAAATGACAGATTTAGAAATTCCATTTGAAAAAGACCGTAAGGGTCATTATAGGTTTTTTGAGATACTACCAGGCGCTATAAGCTGGCTTTTGCTGTTTATGCCTATAATCCTTAGTTTTATTAGTATAACTGTTGCGGTCGTCTTTATTTTGGCCTACCTGCTAATCTACTTTATTAGGTCATTAGGATACGATGTCCGAGCAATTTCTGGGTACATAACTATGCGTAAACATCTAAAGATAAACTGGGATGAACTGCTTGAAGACTTAAATACTGAAGAAATACCTGAAAATGCTAAAAGACCTAGTTGGCATATAGCCAACATTGAAAGGCGTCAGAGCTTTGAGAGAAAATACAGTCCAGATGAAATAGTCCATACTGTTATTTTAGCTACCGTCAATGAAAGTGAAGCCATACTGGAGCCAACAATCCAATCTATCATAAACAGTACCTATGATAGCCATAAGA
>DAHVAE010000014.1:2833-13247 GCA_027314795.1 Candidatus Saccharimonadota bacterium | reverse complement strand
TTTAGCCTGGCAAAAGATAACGCTATAAATTACCAAGAACGAACTGTTGATCGGACTGAACTTTATCTCGCTGACGAAATATTCTTAAGTGGCAGCAGCAATTCAATAGCACCAATTACTTGTGTCGATCATCGACAAATTGGCAATGGTAAGCTTGGCCCTATCACCAAAAAGCTAGCTGGCGCCTACGAGCAAATAGCGCACGGCGAACTGCCAGATAAGCACAACTGGCTGACTAAAGTTTAATATTGGTCTAAACTAAGCTTACATATGCAGAGATATAACCCTAAGGATGTTGAGCCCAAGTGGCAAAAGATTTGGGAAGAGTCTGGTATTTACACCTCAGATTTAACCAGTAAAAAGCCCAAGTATATTGCTATGAGTATGTTTAATTATCCATCGGGATCAGGTATCCATATTGGTCATGCCATGAACTATACGATTAGTGATGTCAAAGCTAGGTTTAAGCGTCAACAAGGCTACGAAAGTTATCATCCTGTTGGCTGGGATGCCTTTGGGTTGCCAGCAGAAAACTACGCCATTAAAACTGGCGTTTCGCCCATGGAGAGCATGGCTAATATTATCCCAGGGTACCATAAGCAATATAAGGCAATGGGTTGGAGTAATGACTGGGAAAAAGAGATCTCTACCCACCTGCCAGAGTACTACCGGTGGACCCAGTGGATATTTTCCGAGATGTATCGCAACAATTTAGCCTATCAGGACTCTAGACTGCAGTGGTGGTGCCCTATAGATAATACGGTTTTAGCTAATGAGCAGGTTATTGACGGCAAGTGTTGGCGGCATGATGGCCCAGATGACCCCTTAGCTGAAAAGAAAGAAGTCAAGCAATGGTTCTTTAAGATAACGGACTATGCCGATGAACTTCTTGAAGCCATTGATGGTCTAGATTGGAGTGAAAGCGTTAAGTTAGCTCAACGAAACTGGATTGGTAAAAGTATTGGCGCCAACATTAAATTCAAAGTAGTAGGTTCTAATGACGTTATAGAAGTATTTTCTACCGCTCATGACACCATATACGGCGCAACCTTCATGGTTTTAGCCCCTGAACACGAACTTGTTAAAAAACTAACCATAAAGGCTCATTCTAAAGAAGTCGAAGCCTATATACAGGCCGCAGAAAGAAAATCAGAAGTTGAAAGACAGACGACTAAGGATAAAACAGGTGTCTTTCTAGGATCATATGCTATTAACCCAGTTAACAACAAAGAAATACCTATTTGGATAGCGGATTATGTCTTAGTTAATTACGGCACCGGGGCAATCATGGCGGTGCCAGGCGAAGATGAGCGAGATTATGAGTTCGCAAATAAGTACAAACTAAACATTATCTATACTACAAAAGACCAAAAGTTCATTAACTACCAAGATATAAAATCTAGTCCTAGTAAGTACATTGTCGCTAACTCCAATGAATTTGATGGTTTAACATTTAAAGAAGCTCGACCAAAGATCCTCCAACAATTAGAAGATCTCGGAAGCGGCAAAGCCAAGGTAAACTATCGCATGCTGGACTGGAGCGTTAGCCGGCAGCGTTATTGGGGAGCCCCTATCCCCATAATCCATTGCCCTAAGTGCGGCCCTGTACTAGTACCAGACGACGATTTGCCGGTAATCTTACCTGAACTAACAGATTATCAACCGACAGGAGACGGGCGCAGTGCATTGGCCAGAGCTACTGACTGGCTTAAAGTCAGTTGCCCGAGTTGTGATGGACCTGCAGAGCGAGAAACTGATACGCTTGACACCTACATCGATAGCAGTTGGTATATGTACCGCTATTTTGATCCTCGTAATCAAGACAAGATTTTCGATAGTGAACTAGTTAAGAAATGGGAACCAATAGATTTCTATAATGGCGCCGACCATGCGACTGCTCATTTACTTTATGCCAGGTTTATCGCTAGATTTTTTAAGAAGATCGGGCTAGTCAACGAAGCTGAACCATTTAATCAATTTGTTTTCAATGGCAAGGTTACTTCAAGTGATGGCTCTAACTTCTCTAAAAGTAAAGGTAATGGTGTTGACCCGCTTGAGATTATCGATAATGGCTACGGTGCAGATGCCCTGAGGACTTATTTAATGTTTGCAGCACCGCTAGAGCTTTGGACAAGATGGGATCCCCAAGGAGTACCGGGTGCGTATAGATTCTTAAACAGGCTTTGGACTTTAGTTAGCGAGTATCTGGATGCTCAAGAAGGCGAATTGGATAAAGACATTGAAGAATCAATCAAAAAGGTTATTAATCCAGTCATAAAAAAGGTTACAGAAGATATTGAATCTAACCGCTATAACACGGCCATAGCTGCCTCAATGGGGGCTCTTAATGAGCTTTACAAATTAAAAGCTAAATCATTAGTTAAGAACCCAGTATGGCTCGATGCCATCAGTAGTTTAGTGGCTTTAATAGCGCCATTTGCTCCACATATAGCTGAAGAATTATGGCAACGATTAGGTCATAGCCTGACTGTTCATAAAGATAGCTGGCCTAAACCTGACGATAAATACCTTGCAAGCGATAATGTAACTATTGTCGTTCAAGTAAACGGTAAACTAAGGTCACAGCTATTGCTACCAGCCGGCGTTTCTGAAGAAGATGCAACTCAAGCTGCTAAGGATAATGATAAAGTTAGTCGTTACTTAGAAGCTAAAGAAATAAAGAAGATTATTTTTGTTAAAGACAAAATAATTAACATTGTTATCAATTAGATGGCCTAAGCCCTAGCTAGCAGTTCGCTTTTTATAACTGGGTTTGACAGGTGTAGTGGGGACGCTACTTGCCTGCTGCTAAGCCTTGTGCATTTCTTTGTATGCTTGGCTTTTTCTGCTCTAAGCTAAGAGGGCTGCGCTGTAGCAAACATCTCGAGCGCTTCAGCATACAATCAGATTTCTACGTCAGCCATTTATTAGCTCTTGTCTTGTCGTAACTATAGTTTTTTTCACTTAACTAAAAACATAATGGATTTTAACCCTATCGTTATGTAGAGGAGCTTATAGATCACTGAGCAGTCTGAGAACCTGAACTAGCTAGCCTTGCAGGTGATGCTGTTAGCATCAGCCGCCGAAACAATAAACATTATTAAGTGTATGTTCTCTGATAAGACTTGCTGGTTAGCTGCCGAACTACCTTGGGCTGTTGAGGTTTTAGCGGGTTCAATCGACAGATGATTTACGGGGTAGTTTTTAACTACAGACAAAATGGCATTAGAGAAAGTGTCAGAGTTAGTAAACAATTGCTGGACTTTCAGGTTATATTCTATAGCTATAACTTTAGAGTTTTGAACATCGTAAATTGGGCCGTTCGGTATATCCTTAGGGATGATGTACTGTTTGCCTCTTCCAGGCATACAATTAGTCAGGACAATTGCCTGAGGTGGTAAATTAATTGGTTGAGTCGGCGGTGCCTGAACTATTACTTTCTCATGATGTTTACCCAAAAAGAAGGCACCAACACATAAACCAAGTATAATGATAACTAAAATTAAACCTTTAATGATTGGCCTAAGAGGCAGCTTAGGTTTATTAACCGGTGACAGTGTTTCTATCTTCTTTAATGGCGAATCATTAACTAAAGTTGTGGCTTGGTCCGTATTGGCATTTAAACTTTCAGGAGAGGTACTCGAATCAGCAGGCTGTTCAGAAGCTGGCGAATTGATTTTATCAGGGCTAGAATCGGGCTGATCATTCATAGAGTTATTTTCTAATTCTGGGTGGTCTGTAGTGTTGTCTTCTGAACCCATAAGCATTAGCATAAATAGTAGTATGTTTTATTGTCAAGGCCTAATACCTTTTACAGACCTTGGAAATTAATAAAAATGACCATATTTAGACTTAGTATTGCAAGTAAGATTTTAATTTACTTTTTGCTGATAGCTTTGCTCCCGATGATTGTAACCACCTTCATTCTGGTCAGTTCGGCAAATACTCAGCTGCTCCACGCAGCCAGTCTTCAGCAGCAAGCTGTGGCTCGAGGCTTATCTGATAAAGTAGGGAATTACTTAAGCAATAAAATCAACAACTTAGTTTCGATAGCCGAGCTTTACTCATCTAATAATGTAACTACTTCAGATATTGATCAGAACCTGGCAATAATACTTAACCACGATTCAAACATGCAGCGTATTGCCATAGTCAATAGTAGTGGCCAGGATCAAGTGGTTTTTAATCGGCTAGGCAACGACTCAAGTTTAGCCAATGAAGCAAATACCGACGCATTTAAGGCCGTTAACTTTTTGTCTGGTAAAGCTTATGTTAGCTCAGTTAGCTATAATGGCCAGAATAAACCGATAATTACTATTGCTGTATCAATTTTAAAATCCAACTATAGCCAGTACTTAACCGATCTGCCCCGTGCTAACTTTGGAACATATAATAACCCTGGAGATATTCAAGGAGCAGTGATCGCCAGTTATGATATGAGCACTCTCTGGCAGTCAGTGCTATCAACAAAAATTGGTGCGAATGGCTACGCTTATGTTGTTGACGGCCTGGGTAATCTAGTTGCCTATAATAACAACCAATTCTTTGCTAATCATCAAAAATTAGCTAATGTTCAAGCAGTTAAGAACTTTATTAACGACGATCTTAAAACTGCCGTCACGATATCCGAAGTTAATCAACGAGTGCTTAGTACGCCAATGGTAATCAGCGATAGTGGTTGGGCAGTTATAGTTGAGGAGCCTGTTAATAGTGTGTACTCAGACGTAAATTCCTATGTTAAATCAGCAGCAATTATTGGTTTAAGCGCAATTATTTTAGCTATGGCCATAGGCATCTTCTTTAGTACCCAATTAATATATCCAATCCGTAAGTTGTCTCAAGGTGCTAAACGCTTTGGGCAAGGAGATTTTGACAAGGACATTAATATAAGGACTAAAGATGAGCTGCGTGACTTGGCAGAAACTTTCAATGCTATGGGTGCCAGCATTAAAAAGCTGGTTGACGACCTGAAGGTCAACAACATGGTGTTAACCGTTGAGCAAAGAAAGCTTAACAACATTATTAGCAGTGTGAGCGACGGAGTGGTAGCCATAAATAGCCAAGGCCTTATAATGTCAGCTAACCCTCCTGCTGCTAAATTAGTCGGCAAAACACCCGAAGCAATACTAGCTAAACCTATTAAAGAAATCTTTAACTGGCAACATGAAGATGAGGCTTTCCAGCCGCCAATAGATGAGCCAGGTATCAAGCAGCATAACGATATATCATTAAATAATGGCAATAATATTTTGTACCTGAACCTGGTGGTATCAGTCATTAATAACGAAGACAATAGTATAGCAGCAATTATTACCATCCATGACCTGACTCAGAGCCGTGAGTTAGACTTTATGAAGCTAGACTTCGTAGCCATTGCTGCTCACGAGCTCAGGACACCTCTAACGGTAGTCAGAGGCTATCTGGACATGATTAATCCGGAAGCCATCAAACGGATGACATTGTCAGGGCTTGAGAATGTACAAAAAGCTATTGAAAGCACAGATCAACTACGTGATCTTATTAATAAGTTACTGAATATTGCGCGAATTGAACGTGGCGAGATGGAGATCTTTATCGAAAAAGTTAACCTGACTAAGCTTGCCAAAGAAAATGTTAGGCAGCACGAATCAATTGCCGCCGATAAGGAACAGCGTTTAACCTTCACTTCAGAATCCGAAAACCCGACATACGTACCTGCTGACCCGTCATCTATTGTCGAAGTCTTGAATAACCTTATTGGGAATGCTATTAAATATACACCTAGAGGCGGCAAAATAAAGGTGAGTTTAACTGCTAATGACCATGAAGCCAGACTGGAGGTAGCTGACAATGGCCATGGTATACCGATTGAATTACGATCAAAATTATTTACGAAGTTTTATCGGGCAGAACGAAGTATGATTGCCGGCACACATGGCACGGGCCTTGGTCTATATATTTCTAGAACCATTATTGAACTGCAGCAAGGCAGTATAGGCATAGATCCAGTAAGCAAACAAGGTTCAACTTTTTATTTCACCCTACCTGTATATGTTGCCAATAAGTATGATAATTTAGTAAACAAGAACAAGAAAATAGGAGGAGTTCATGGCTGGTTTAAAAAACGTGATGCTGGTCGAAGACGAGGCAATGATTCGTCAGCTTTATAGGACGGCCTTGGTTAAGAGTGGTTTTACGGTTAACGAAGCTGAGGATGTTAACGATTTATATGAGAAACTTAAAAGCTTCCATCCTGATGTAGTATTTCTTGATGTTATGCTGCCTGGAGTCTCGGGGCTTGAAATACTCAAGGAACTTAGGAGTAACCCCGCTCACGGTTGCACCGAAGCCAAGATAGTGATGCTGACCAATATCGGTCAGCGCAGCATTGCGGATAATGCTACGGAAAACGGTGCAGATGGTTTTATTATTAAAGCCGACATTTTACCTAAAGACCTAGCTCAAGTCATAGCCTCTCTAGAAGAAGACTAGGTTAACTGACGCCAGTGACCTAATATTGAAAAAAACATGGTACTTAATCATTGGCTCTAATGATAAGGTATTTTAATGGCTCACCATCTTAGATATAATGTAAAGGAAGTTTAAGCATTGTAACAGCAAAAAGGAGCAATGTATTTATGGGTAAACCTAAAAAACGCACCAGTCCTAGACGCACCGGTACTAGGCGCAGCCATTTGGTCTTAAAGTTGGCGAGGCGAGTTAATGCCAAATCACCGGTTAAGGTTACTACAACTCGCAAAGAGACTGGTAAGAAGTTAGCAAAAACTGTCTAGCTCGCTCAGATTAAGGTTAAAAAAGCTATGAATTTAACAAACTTATGCATAGATCTAACGACAGGGGGAGTAGCCAGTGGCTTCTAATCGTCACCTCGGCCGAGTAATAGCCTTCCAGACTCTTTATGAACAAGAGTTTAGAGTTGATGCGGATGATAAAAAGTTTAACTTAGACGATGTCATCAAACGCAATCTAAACCGGTATAAAGGGATGGTTGAGGATACAGACTTTGTTGAGCAGCTCGTTAAAGGTGTTAACTCTAAAGCTAGTGAGCTAGACTCTAAACTACAACCTGTAGCACCTGAGTGGCCAATTGACCAGATCTCAAGGATGGATCGCATTATCTTAAGGATGGGCTTGTATGAGCTGACTTATCTATCAGACATACCAACCAAAGTGGTTATTAACGAGGCAGTTGAGCTAGCCAAGGCTTTTGGTGGCGATAACTCCTCTAAATTCATTAATGGCGTACTTGGTACTATCTATAAAAACAAACTAGAAAGTGAAGATCAGCCGGCTAAAACTAAGACGGCAGCCACTAAGACCAAGAAGGCTAGTCAATGAAACGGCCCAGACCAGTAAAGGGCATCAAGGAGTTTGTCCATAGGCGGCCAGTTATATCTGAGGTAGTCAGAGAGACTACTTCAGGTGGCGTTGTATTTAGAAAACAGCAGTCAGCTGTTGAGATCCTGCTTATTAAGGATGCTAAAGATCGTTGGACAATCCCCAAAGGTCACGTTGAACCTGGGGAAGAACCAGGGGCTACAGCTGAACGTGAAATTAGAGAAGAAACAGGTCTTCAGGATATGGAAGTCCTATCTTGGCTTGGTAAAGTGAACTTTAGATACCGACGGGGCCACTCCCTGGTGCTTATGACTATGCACATCTGGCTGGTTGAAGCTCAAGGAGACACCTCTAAGCTTTATCCAGAAGAATGGCTTAATGATATCCGTTGGGTACTTGCCACCGAAGCTGTAGATATGATTGCCTATGACGATATTGGCAAGCTGATCTTAGTCGGCATGAAAAAGATCAGAGAAGGTAAATATTAGTCAAACTTATGGACGTTTCAAGATACCAGATATTTGCGAAAGCTAAACTTAAGGTTGAATTTAAAAACATAGACTTACTCGTTACTGCCTTTACGCATCGATCTTATTTAAACGAGCATAAAAAAACGGTAAAAGTACACAACGAAAGACTAGAGTTTCTAGGGGATGCCGTACTTGAGCTAGTGGTAACTGAATATTTATATACCAACTTTTCTGACCCAGAAGGTGTCTTAACCAACTGGCGCAGTAGTTTAGTTAGAACTGAAAGTATCGCACAGGCAGCCACTGATTACGATTTTGAACCTTATCTTAGACTAAGCCGCGGTGAAGCCAGAGGTACTGCTAGAGCCAGACGCCAAATACTTGCCAACTGTTTTGAAGCTGTCATTGGCGCTATTTATTTAGATCAGGGCTATAATAAGGCCAAAGACTTCATTGAAGCAAGTATTATCTCTAAGTTTAACGACATCTTAACTAGCGGCTCATGGATGGATGCTAAGTCACACCTTCAAGAACTAGCGCAAAGCCAAGAACTTTCTACCCCAGTCTATCGGGTAATAAACGAAGTTGGCCCGGACCACAATAAAACCTTTACGGTTGGTGTCTTTATTAACAACCAACTAAGAGGTCAGGGTATTGGTCCATCTAAACAAGACAGTCAGCAGAAAGCTGCTGAAGCTGCACTTAAGCACTATGAAAAAGTTTAACCTCAAGACTAATCCTTCCAAAATAGTTATTAAGACGACCATAATTTTAGGCTACGGCATAAGTCAACTACTTACGAGATTTATGGAATTAAAAACGTTACTTTAGAAGATAGCTCAATATCAGATAAGACTTAAATTGACACAAGGGGTGGCAATCTGTAGAATAGCAGTTATTGTCTTAAGTTATATAAGGGAAAGATAGTAGTAATTCGTAGATGTTAGTTATCCGTTTGCAACGAACAGGCCGATCTGGTCATGCTATGTTCCGTATTGTTGCTCAAGATAGTCGGCGCTCACCAAAAAGCGGCAAGGTGGTTGCGCTACTTGGTAACTACGACCCGCATTCAAAGAAAGTTAATCTTGACAAGGAAACTACTGTCAAGTATCTGACTAATGGCGCTCAACCTTCAGATAGAATTATCAGGCTTTTAAAAGCTGAAGCCGTCAAACTACCGAAGTGGGCAGAACCAAGTCCAGCTAAAAAGAAAGCAGTCCGTAATCCTGAAAAGCGACGATCAACAGCTCCAGAACCTACAGAAAAACCGGTTGTAGAGGAGTCTGTCGTAGAAACGGCTGCTGATCAAGAACAACCAACACCAGAAGTAGCTCCGGTCACAACCAGCGAACCAGAGCTAGCCAACGATCAAGAAGAGCAGCCAGAGAAGCTAGAAACTGATCAAAAAACAGTTGAAGTTAATGATGAAAGGCCACCGGCCAATGCATCAACTGACGAGCCAGCTGCCAAGAAAACTGCTGACCAAAGCTAGCCGTTTTGGTATATAATTACTAGACACATTAAGGAAGGAGTTGTTGCAAATGAGCAGTATTGATGAACAATTTGTAGAATTTGTAGTTAAGTCACTGGTTAATAATCCAGATGAAGTTAAGGTTGAAAGACGTATAGATGAAAAAGGCGTACTATTAGAGCTAACAGTCGATCCTGAGGATCTAGGTAGGGTAATCGGAAAAAGAGGCGCTACAGCTCAAAGTATCAGAACATTACTCAGAGCCTTAGGTACTAAAAATGATGCTAGGTATAACTTAAAGATAGTAGACAACGGCGTTTCTGACTATAGCTCAAGATCATCATCAAGAAGTGACGATCAGACTAGTGGTGATGATGGCTCTGATGATCTCCCAGCTGAAGACAAAGTTGAATCAGAGGCAGGCAATGTCCAAGAAGAAGAGCGGGCCGAAAACCAAGAAGAGACTAGTGATAGGCTCTCTAAGGCCAGAAAAGAACTGGAAGAGCTAGACGACCTCGACGTTTAAATTCCTGTTGTGCATTTAGATTTCGTAAGTTATACTTACCTGGTCCTAATAAGACTTTTAGTCAAAAACAAAAGCTCGTTGCGAGTCACTAACACCAATAAGTGAGAGCTTTATGTGTATCAAAAAGCCGGGTAATACCCGGTTTTTTGTATACTTATCTAAGATATGCGTATTCAACTAATCAGTCTATTCCCAGAAGTATTTGACCCTATTTTAAATTCCAGCATGCTATTTAAAGCCAGCAATCTGGATTTAGTTAGTTTTGAACATATAAATTTAAGGCAGTTTGGTCTGGGTCCGAGAAAGGCCGTAGACGACACACCTTATGGCGGTGGCGACGGCATGGTGCTTATGGTTGAGCCATTGCTTAAGGCCGTTGAACGCGCCAAGAAGATTGACCCGAGCGCACTAGTAATTTTACCTACGCCGAGAGGGCAAACCTACAAACAATCTGATGCCAATGAGTTATCTAAAGCTCAAGGGCTAATAGTTATCTGCCCACACTATGAGGGCTATGACGAGCGTATTACTAATTGGGTGGATAAGCAGTATTCAATTGGTAACTATATTTTGACTGGCGGTGAGATCCCAGCCATGGTCATTATTGAT
>DAHVAE010000014.1:0-2823 GCA_027314795.1 Candidatus Saccharimonadota bacterium | reverse complement strand
GCCGAAGAATCTTTCCAGGAAGATAACCGGACGGTTGAATATCCACATTACACTAGACCAGAGGTCTTTAACGACCTTAAAGTCCCTAACGTATTACTGTCTGGGCACCACCAGAAAATAAAAGACTGGCGTGAGTCCAAAAAGACGAAGCGATCTAATTAAGATATAATTGAATTAGTATAGATAAGGAGGAACTTATGAAACTAACGTTTATTAAACCAGTTTATGCTCATTGTGATTTACCTTGCGGCGTATACGACCCTGCCCAGGCTAAAATTGAGGCCCAGAGCCTAAAAGCCATCTTAGAGAAGTATGATGGTCTGGATGAACACAACAAGACCAGGGCTATTATAATAAAAGAAGAGAGGGCTGAGCTAGTTAAACGCCATTTAATGGTTTTATGGGCAGACTACTTTAAGCCTGAACATTTAGAGAAATACCCAGATCTTCATGACAAGTTTTGGAAAGCTATCAAGCAAGCCAGTGAAGTCAAACATCATCTAGAAGTAGAAGAAGCAAACAAGCTCTTAAAGATGATCGATGAAATAGCAGACATTTTCTGGCAGACTAAGAAGGCTTAATGATTAGACGCGTGGTCGGCATCAGTATGCAACCCGTCCTCTCACCCGGTAAGCTTGTTATTGGTTCAAAAAGACGGCAACCAATAATTGGCAATTTAGTGATTGTAAGTTATGGCAATGATCAAATAATAAAGAGGCTGGCAAAAGTCCAAGGCGATAAGGTCTATATTATTGGCGATAATGAAGATCATTCCATAGACAGTCGAAGTTATGGCTGGTTAAGTAAAGATAGCATAGTCGCCACTGTTATCTGGCCACGAGTTAAGTAAACTATCCACAGTTTATCCATACGTTATCCCAAGAATTATGAATTTAGGGTTGCGCTAAAAATAGGTTGCGCTAAACTAATAGATACCACTGTGAGGTGGCTGCCAGACCCCTCAAAAGGTCAGGCAGTAGGCAAGCCAGCAGGTTAGCAATAATCTACAGGGCAGCCTACAAACGAGAAGGACTTTTTATCTCAGGATAAGGAGTTCTTTTCGCTTTATGGGCCAAATTATGCTTCTATCCGTCTAAACCTTAAAGCTCCAAATACCATACTAATGATCAGCGTTATAGCTAGGGCTATTAAGTCTTTCCCAATACCAAACTTAGCTTCCCCAATTAACGACCAGCGCATGGCATCAACAGCGTATGAAATAGGGTTAAACTCGGTGACAATTCTTAGCCATGATGGCACATTATCTAGGGGGTATAAAGCCCCGCTTAAGAAATATAATGGGAATACCAGGAATTGGTTTATAGCCTGAAAGCCTTGCATATCTTCAACGAATGAACCAATACCTGAGCTAAAGCAAGCAATAGCAATCGACAAAACTAGCATTATTAGCAGGGCTACAGGTATCATCGCCCAACGAGTCGGTCTATAGCCTAAAACAAAAGATATGACTAGCACTAACGCTCCCTGAATTGAGGCTGTGGTAGCACCACCTATTGCACCGCCCAGCATAATCTTTAGTCTAGAAACTGGCGCCACCAAAGTCTCTTTCAAAAAGCCAAATTGTCTATCAAATATAATCATGGCGCCAAAAAACATGGCCGCAAATAGAGCTGTTTGAATCATGATGCCAGGCACCAAAAAGTGCAGATAGTTACCTTCTCCAGCCCGTTTGTATATAGAGCCAAGCCCATACCCAAGGGCTAATAGGAATAACAGCGGTTGACCAATCGAGCCAACAATTCTTGATTTACTTCGGAAATAACGTTTCAGCTGCCTTAACCAAAGGATATATAATACTCTCATCGCATAGACCTCGCTCGATGCCTTTCGCGCCAAGCATCATGAGGATCAACTTGTTCGTCTCGTATTTTTGTACCCGTCATCTTGAGATACGCTTGTTCTAATGACCGAGTATTAGTTTGTTTTTTTAATTCAACTGCCGTACCCATGGCAATTATTTTGCCATGATCAATGAATGCGATTCTACTTGCATTAGCTTCCGCTTCTTCCATGTAGTGGGTTGTAAAGAATATTGTCATGTTTTGTTCGCGACTTAGACGCTGAACATATTCCCATAACAAATTACGGGTTTGCGCATCAAGGCCAAGGGTTGGCTCGTCTAAAAACAGCAGCTTAGGGTGATGAAGTAACCCCCGCGCAATCTCCAGACGCCTCTTCATGCCGCCAGAGTATGTTTTTACTAATGAATCACGACGATCCCAGAGCTCCACTAACTCCAGTAATTCCTTAACTCGCTTATCTATCTGGCCGCTAGGCACATGGTATAGCACGGCATGCAGCTGCATGTTTTCATAAGCCGTCATCTCGGTATCTACGCTTGGATCTTGAAAAACAATGCCAAAACTTCTTCTGGCGGCATCTTGGTTTTTAACTACATCATGTTGATTTAAACTCATGTTACCTTTAGTTGGCCGCAGTAAAGTCGTCAGCATCTTAATAGTTGTACTCTTGCCGGCACCGTTAGGCCCGAGTAGGGCAAAGCGCTCACCAGCCTTAACCTCAAAGGTCACGTCATCGACTGCGGTAATTGCCCCGAATCTTTTTGTTACATGATCGACTTTAATCATTGCGCTCCACCTGATAGTAACGATTTAACTAGCGGGTTGTTTTGGACCATAGGATCATTAATATTAGTATTGCTTTGCAGCGAAAAGGTGCTAGCTTGATCTAAGTTATTCGGCTGTGTTTGTAAATTATTTGAAACCGTTGTTGGCGGTGTGTCTGTAGCTAATGTCTTTGAGCTTAAACTTTGCATACTTGCCGAACTTACTTTAAGCACCC
>DAHVAE010000013.1 GCA_027314795.1 Candidatus Saccharimonadota bacterium | reverse complement strand
CCTAGATGCTAACTCGGTACTTATGGATAAGAAGCTGGCACTAGAAGTTATTTACCCCTATAAAGCCTTACAAGAAGTTAATAAAAAAGAGTCCGAAGACCCAAAAATACAAATTGGTGCAACAAACTCTGCAAGCTGCTAAGTAATGTAGCCCATGACCTTGAGTATGATACCAAGCTAGCTGATTTAGTAGAATCACTACAGTTACGAAGGGATTTGTTGGCTATATAACAAGGAGTTGGGTTGATAATCCCCACATTCTTCATTATTTAGCCATTTTGTACTGTCGGTAGCGTCGGTAAATTTGGTTAGAATTAGTTAAAAGATATAAAATAGTGATATGAAGTTTTACTCTACACTTAATCCAATGGTGTTTGTAAAGGACGAAAATGACCCTGCTTTTCGTGCACATATTTTTCGTCGTGCCAAAGAAGCTGTTGACCCTAAAAATCGTAGTAAAAACCTTTCCGTGACGGAGGCAAAAGCGCTTATTGCCAAACGCCACCGAAAGCTTATTCTTCATGGCTAAATACAATGTGCGCGTTATCCCAAGCGCATTAGCCGACATCCGCGATATTGCCGATTTTTATTTTGGACTTGTTGATGAAGTGTCATCTTAACGATTTATAGATGATGTTTTCGATACAATAACAAACCTTGATGCTTTTCCTGAGAGTAATGCCTATTTTGACGAAGAACACGGACTACGCCGAGTTCATGTCAAGAATCATAAAGTTAGCAGTTTATATCGTAGATAATGGTGTTTACGAAGTGATTGCGTTTGGTGTATTTCATGCCGCCGGTAAGCCAAGCGAATACACTCAAAGGTTGGTTGAGCGGCTTAAAGAGTTGGATTAACCAAACGAATACTCCATTAGTTCCGCATTATAACTATGCAGTTTTACTTAACTCTATCAAGAAATCGACTAATATCTTGTAATCACCGTCACCTGAGACAAGTACTATCTTATTAAAGGGGTCTTTTTTGTATAGGCGCTTCATAACTGAGAATATAACGTCAGAATCAACGTTACCTTTCTTTTTACCTAACATGGCACTGTTATGTTCTCGGAAGACTAGGATAAAACCTGATGTCTGGATATTCTCATATAACTTATCGTAAGCTTCGCCTGTTTGAACGTAACTAAGATAGTAATAGGCACGTTCTACGTTATATTTTTGCTCCAAATAAACTCTAAATCGGCTTAAGTCTACTTGTCACTTAGGTACACTCCTAGCTGTACCCATATAGAGATTCTGTCCGTCAATATAAGCAATATTACCCTTAGATTTCATTAACATATTATATAATACTTTTCTCGGATAATCTGAGTTTGCTAGAATATAAACATTGAAGGCTCGGCAGCGATGAAATGCGCAGGATCTGAACCTTCTTTTTATTTTTCGAGAGTATTTATCTATTAGACCTAGCCCAAAACGCTAATAACCTATTCAACCAAGCTGATATAACTACTAAGAATAAGCTACTGTCATTTATCCTACATGCTAACTCGGTAATTATGGATAAGAAGCTGGTGTTAGAGGTTATTTAACCTTACAAGAAGTTAATAAAAAAGAGCTTGATAGCTCTGAAAAAGCGAACTGGTGCGGGTGGGGAGAGTCTAACTCCCATCACCGGCTTGGAAGGCCGAGGTAATAAACGTTATACGACACCCGCTTGATTGAAGATTATACCTAAATTTCGTGAACAACAGTAATGTGAGCACCTAAAGTATTTAGCCTGACGGCCAGATCTTCATATCCGCGATTGATTGTGTAGACATTTCTAAGCATACTAACACCGTCAGCAGCCAGCATACCAATAAGCAGTAACGAAGCCGGCCTGAGAGCTGGTGGACAAACCACATCTGCTCGCCGAAATTTAGTTGGACCAGTAACATATAGTCTGTGTGGGTCGGCAAGTTCTACCTGAGCACCAATTTTAGTAAGCTCGGTATAGTAAAGCGCTCGGTTGTCATACATCCAGTCGTGGATTAAAGTTCTGCCCTTAGCACAAGCAGCAATTGGTACAAAGTAGGGCAAGTTATCTGCGTTAAGTCCGGGGTATGGTAGGGAGTGTAATTTATCGCTTAAAGCTGTTAATTCGCCGTTATGCGGATGCACGGTTATATCAACTAGATCTGTAAAACCGTTAAGGGCTTTATACCTTTTACTTTTATCTACTTTGAGACCCATCTTCTCGAGTTTAAGTAACTCAACTGCCATAAATTCAATGGGTATTCTCTTAATAGTTATCTTTGAATTAGTTGTGACTGCTGCTGAAACAAAGAACATGGCTTCAATTGGATCTTCGCTTGGTGCATATGTTATGTTTTTCTTAATAGAGCTGACACCTTTAACAATAAGTGTTGTTGAGCCAATTCCTTCTATACTTACACCTAGTCTTTTTAAGAACATGCAAACTTCTTGGATCGCATAGTTAGCACTGGCAAACTCAATGGTTGTTTCAGACTTGAATTTGGAAGCTGCCATCAAGATATTTTCTGTAACAGTATCGCCTGGCTCATAGAGAGTGATCCGACTTGCAGGTTTCTTTTTAACGTCAATATTGTAATTACCACTAGTTGCTACGATATTGACACCGAACTCTTCAAGAGCAAACAAATGTGGCTGAACTGTTCGCGTGCCTAATTTACAACCGCCTGCGTAAGGTATCCTAAACTTAGAAAACTCATGAATAAGTGGACCAATAAACATTAATACACTTCTTGTTTGTTTAGCGGCCTCAGCATTAATCTTATCCAATTTTAATTTCTTTGGTCTTTTTATCTCTAAGTCATTACCATCGAGCCAACGAACAGATACACCAATACTCTCTAGAACTTCAATAATCCTGTATACTTCTTCAATTCTCGGAAAGGCCTTAAATCTAGTAACGCCCTCATTTAATAAACTAGCAGCAAGTAGCCCAACGGCGGCGTTCTTGGATGTTTTTAGAGTAATCTCTCCCTTTAAAGGATGTCCGCCTTCTATCCTTAAATTAACAGCCTCGCCACTTAGACTAATTAACTGCTTATTTAGTACGTCGCTGATTCTGCCCAAAGTTTCAAGGCTAAGATTTTGCCTGCCATGTTCCATTCTATTAACAGCTGACTGGCTAGTACGAAGACGCCTGGCAAATTCTGCCTGTGATAGGCCTCTTTCTTGCCTTATTTGAGATATTAGGTTACCAATCTTCTCATATGATGAAACCATAGGCTATTAATTTACCATATTTGATATATTCAAGCAACTGTTTGTTTTTATTTGGTAAACTAATTATATACCATAATTTATGAAATGCTACTTTCTAGGTTAGAATAGAATAAAAGGCTTAAAGTGTAATGATTGACGAAGCAGTAAAGAAGCTAATTGCCGCTGAAGAAAAGCGACAAAGAGAAGGGCTGGAATTAATTCCTAGCGAAAACTATGTTAGTCGTGGGGTTTTAGAGGCTATGGGTAGTGTCTTTACTAATAAATACTCTGAAGGATACCCAGGTAAGAGGTATTATGGTGGTCAAGAAAACACTGATCAAATTGAAAGTTTAGCCATTGACAGAGCTAAAAAGCTGTTTAAGGCCGACCATGCTAACGTTCAGTCTCATGCCGGTGCCCCTGCTAATGAAGCAGTATACTTTGCCTGGCTAGAGGCCGGAGATACGGTACTGGCTATGGATTTAAGTCATGGTGGCCATTTAACCCATGGGGCGCCAGTGACTAGGGCTGCTCATACCTATAACTTTATCCGCTACAAAATGAAAAATATTGAAACAGGTGAAATTGACTATAAAGAACTTCGCAATTTAGCCTTAAAGTATAAACCAAAAATTGTACTTGCCGGCTTCAGTGCTTATCCAAGGGAGCTTGATTATGCTAAATTCGCCGAAATTGGCAATGAAGTCGGGGCCTTACTAATGGCTGACATGGCTCATATCGCCGGTCTAATTGTCGGCGGGGTCGCTAAGAATCCTTTTGATTATGGCTTCCATGTCATAACTACCACTACTCATAAAACATTAAGGGGCCCACGTGGCGGTATGATTTTAAGTCGTGGCGTTGTTAGCAACCCACTTAAAGCACCCGAGAAAACACTAGCAAATATACCAACACTTATAGACAGGGCAGTATTCCCCGGTATACAAGGTGGACCCTTAGAACACATAATTGCGGCTAAAGCGGTAGCATTTGGCGAGGCTTTAAGACCGGAGTTTAAAGTCTACGCAAAACAAATAGTTAAAAATGCTAAGGTTCTGGCAGAAGCCCTCCTTGCTCATGGCTTTAAACTAATTACGGGCGGAACGTCCAACCATTTAATATTAGCTGACGTCAATAAAAGCTTTGGTATTGATGGTAAGGTTGTTGAAGAAGCCCTCGATAAGGTTGGCTTAACACTAAACAAAAACGCAGTCCCAGATGACCCGCTGCCACCATATCGCCCAAGTGGCATCAGGTTAGGTACACCAGCTATTACCACTAGGGGGTTAAAGGAGAAGGACATGCAGGTTATCGCCGACTGGATGAGGCAAACGATTGATAGGCGGGATAACCCGGCTAAACTAAAAGAACTTCGTGAACAAGTCAGGACCTTCGCTTTAAAATATCCGCTACCTAGCGACCCTTAGGGCAATAACTGAGGCTCTTGGACAAGCTCGACACCAAACTTAGCTTGAACCGCGTTAACTATCTTGTCTTTAAATTTCATAAGGTCGGCAGTAGAAGCTGCATGGTCATTAACTAAAATAAGTGGTTGACCTTGCCAGGTTTTCATACCGGTGGAGTTATCTAAATAATCTTTAAAGCCGGCTTTTTCTATAAGCCAAGCGGCAGAAAGCTTTATCCTATCGTCTTTCATTTGCCAGTGAGATATATCTTGGTATTTAGTTTTTATTGACTCAAATTGCTGATTATCAACAACTGGATTTTCAAAGAATGAACCACAGTTCTTAACAACTTTAGGATCAGGAAGCTTTGTTTTTCTGATATCTACTACGGCGTTTCGAATAGCTGCAGGTGATAGATCATTAATGTTTTTGTCTTGTAGGTAGTGAGCCAGTGACTTGTATAACGGTGGTAACAACTGGCCCTTTTTGAGATGCAAACGGATAGATAAAATAAAGTAACGTCCTGTCTCTTTCTTAAAACAACTATTTCTGTAGCTAAAATCGCAATCCTTATTTAACATAGTCAAGAAGGTTTTATTCTTAATATCGTAGGCTTCAAGGCTAACTAAGGTTTCAGATATTTCCTGCCCGTAAGCACCGACATTTTGTACTGGAGTTGCTCCAGCTGTGCCTGGTATTAAGCTTAAACACTCAATGCCAGTTAGGCCTAAACTTACGGCTCTATCGACAACTAAATCCCAATTCTCCCCAGCCCCAATAAGAATGTCGGCACCTTCATCGTCTTCACTTTCAACCTCAAAACCTCTAATTCTGCAAACCAGAAGTAAACCGTTAAAACCGTCATCACGCCAGACAATGTTACTACCATCGCCAACTACCAGAACATTGAGCTTGTTTTGACTGGCATAGTTCATGGCTTCTATTAAATCTTCTTTAGTTTCAATAACAGCTAAGTAACTAGCATTGCCACCTAAGCCCATTGTTGAACAGGTTGCTAAACTGACATTACTCTCAACCTTCATAACTTGAATTATACTTGAACCGATACCGACCTTGCACTAGCGACTACGCAGAGTTAATATAAAAACAGTGAGCAATATCCCTAAACCTAATACACCATATAGAGATTTGGGTTTACACCTTCAGCTTTTAAGAAGCAAACATAACCGCACCATTAATGAGGTCTGCGGTGCTGTTGAAATAGACTCTAAACTGTTAAACAAGATTGAATCAGGAGTTGAAAGACCAGCGGAAGATTTACTGGAGCAGTTAATTAATCACTATCAGATGGAAGACCAAGATGCGCTTAGGCTGTGGTCATTAGCAGGCTATGACACCAATGATTTATTAGTCGAGAATGTTGACCCGCTTCTTACAGATATTATCCCTAAAAACATAGTTATGCTTTTAGCTTTAGAACAGCGAACACTATATTCTGACTCATTAGACATTCACTACGATGCTAATGGCCTAGTGCTTAACTTTAAACAAGTTGCGGGACAACCCCAAGCGATGTCAGTTGCAAAGTTAGGCATGAGCTATGAACAAGCAAATAAAGTCTATGAGACATTACATAGAGTCTTACTACGACATAAATATCTCAATGGTCCAAAAGCCTTACCCAGAGGCGACAAGTAGTTTTTTGTAATATATATTACTGAGACAAATTAATCATAAGCGTAATCTTGACTGGTTATTAAGTATTAAAAAAAGATAGGAATTAGAAGGTTAGTTTATGACCATTGAAGAGTTACTTGGCCACCTTCACGAAAGTGCGAAAAAGTTCCCCAACCAACAAACCCTGATTAAGAAATAAATCCTCATTCACGATATAGTAAATCCTATGAATATTTCTAGGAGAATAGTGTTTGAGACCGAAACTGATATCGAAGAATACCAGGTTATTGAGGAAATATATACTAACAGGTACTCAAGGATTCTCTATAGCGGTAAAGACAAGACTGCTCAATCTGGAATTCCTTTAGACTCTAAAGACTTGATGCTTTTTGAATACAATCAGAGGCTTGTCGAACTTATATCGCAATCTAAACCCAAGAAAATTCTGGCAATTGGTGGTGGCGCCTTAACATTACCTAGCTATATATCTAAAAAATACCAGGATATACATTTTGATGTTATTGAACCAGATAAACAGTTAGAAAAGATTGCCTCAGAGTACTTTAATTATAGCGCTAGTGATAGAGTTGTTATCATTAATGACTATGGGCTTCATTATCTTAAAAAGACTCGAAAGAGCTATGATTTAATAATTATTGATGCATATTTAGATAACCAAATGCCTAATGAAATAATGACTAAGAAATTTGCCAAGCTTGTAGTTTCAGCACTCAATATAAAAGGGGCCGTTGCCCTAAACGTAATAAGTAGCTTGCAAGCAGATTCAGCTATTAACCAAATACATAGGACTTATAGTAAAAACTTTAAGATAGCTAAACTTTATCCTGCAGGACCAGATAAGACTTTCTATTACCCAACAAACTATATTTACGTTTTATCTAATTATCCCTTTAAATTAAGACTTAAATACCCGGCTCTTAGTTTAGAAAGCCTGGGTAACTATACTACCCAGCTTTTTTAGCATGTTTTGGCTGGGATAAGTACAAAGTTAATAGGGCAAATGAAGCCGAGTTAATAATACCCCAATAAAGAGCCAACGGGATTCCAATTATTGTCAGAAAAAGTATGGCAAGCGTAATATTAAGTAATGTAATACCCCAGACGTGTCTCATGTTGCCTTTAGTTGAATGCCAGCTAGCAGCAATCGCCTCACTGACAGTACAGTCATTTTTTACCAAAAAGTAAGGAGCTATATAAACCCTAGGGAATATAAACAAGAAAGGAATAATTAAGAGCACCAAACTGGCAATAATAATAATGTCTAAAACTATTAACAAAAACATCATTTTAAATATGTGATTGAGCCCATATGCCATGGCTGAATTAAGTGTAAACTCTTTGCCTATAAGCACGTCAAAAAACATAGCTATAATCGTTGCTTGTAGGAATGAACCGATTACTATGCCAAATAGGTCATCAATTATGCTGTTAACTAAGCTGTGCTTAAAAACAGCAGCTAGGATTATTTCAACTACTAAGGCAAGTATAATTCCTATACCTATTACAGTAATAAAGTCCCAGATTCTTGGTTTAACAAATTCCCTAACAAGCTTAAATGATTCAGTTGTACCAGGCCACTCTCCATATTTTGGAATGTTTATACCCTCTGCCATAATCCGAAGTATACTATATAAACAAGAATTAAAAGAACGATTTAACAGTATAAGATATAATACAAGGGCAAGAAGGAGGTTAGATTATGGGTGAAATGATTGAAGTTAAGGCCGATCAACCAATTAGTTGTTATTTAGCAAAACCAACAGGCAACATAAAAGGGGCTATTATAGTTATTCATGAAATTTGGGGACTAACCGATCATATAAAAGACGTTACAGATAGGTTTGCAGCCGAAGGTTATGTAGCCTTAGCACCCAATTTACTATTTGAAGTAAATTTTTCAAACGTCAACCTACCGGAACTTCAACTCGACTTGTTTGATCCCAAAAAACGTTCTGAAGCTCAACCCAAATTAAGGGAACTTATGACACCTATTCAAGATCCGTCATTTGGTTCAAAAACAGTCGAGAGATTAAAAGCTTGTTTTGATTACTTATACAATCTGCCTGAAGCCAATCAACGGGTTGCTGTTATTGGCTATTGTTTTGGTGGTACCTACAGTTTTGCACTAGCCGTAAACGAGCCAAATTTAAAGATGGCTTTTCCGTTTTATGGCCACGCCGATCAGCCAGCAAACGAGTTAGCAAATATTAAGTGTCCAGTCAGAGCCTTCTATGGTGAAAAAGACGAAGGTTTAATGTCATCATTAGATGATTTGAAGTCGCGTATGAATGAAGCAAAAGTAGATTTTAAAGATAAGGTCTACAAAAATTGCGGCCATGCCTTCTTTAATGATACTAACACCTATACTTACAGCAAAGAGGCTGCCACTGACGCCTGGAATATTGTTAAAGACGAATTAAAATCAGCAATGTCCTAAGGGATCCTTATGCTCGTTGATCCTTTTTGGAGCTGACTGCTTAGATTATTGATTCCGCTGTTTATATTAGTTAGATTGGTATTTAAAGCATCTATTTTATGCTGAGCGTTATTTAATTGGGTAGAGGCATGCCTACCGGCATAAACTAAGCCTCCAACTAATACTGCTAGAAGTACGGTAATAATAAACAGCATTACTGATACGTAGATTTTAAATAGTCTGTTCATACTAATAGCCGTATCCGCTACTGGTATTAGTGCCACTTTTAGATGAGCCTGTATGATGGAACCAAATTAGATATATTAATCCGTAAATTATAATAGCTGCGATTACATATATCAGGATCCAGAACCAAAGCGGTCTTTTCCCATATCCCTTTTTTAGTGTTTGTTTACCTTCAGGCTTTATATTATCCTCTGCCATAGTTCCTCCACTACCCACTTACATAATAGTAGATATAGTCTCAGCAGTACAGACAAATGTTAAAATACAAACTAATGACTTTTGATGAATACCAAAAATTAGCTTTAACTACTGCTGTAGAATATGATGATCCCACGCTTGCTAAAACCATCTGGGCTATGGGTATAGCCGGCGAAGCTGGTGAAGTCATCGAAAAGTGGAAGAAGATTATTGCCTATAAGGATGGCAAAGTTAACAAATCAGATATAGACGAACTCTCCAAAGAACTAGGCGACGTTGTGTGGTACGTATCAGTGTTAGCCAGTAGCTTAGGCCTTTCTTTTAATCAAATAATGAAAGACAACGTAAAGAAATTAGCTGATCGAAAGAAACGTAACGTTATTAAAGGCAGCGGTAATTATAGGTAAGCAACCTGTTTCATGGTGCTTATATTATAACAATCATAGTTATAGAAATCCGAACGCCGTATAAGTGGTTTATAAACTAAGATTATAATTGACAGCGAATCTATATAAAGGACGGTACTCCAAGACTACCTAAAAACATGCCTATATATACAGCTTGAAGAGGCAAGTATATCTGTCGTGATTTTTTATAAAATATCAGAACCAGTTATAAGATTTATTACAAACTAAATACAGACGTGGTACATCTTAATGTTTTGGCTAGGAATTGTTTCATGAATGCATTTCTGCAGTGGCTGAGTCATTTGAGGTATCTCCACTGCTAAATCACGCAATAAGTGAATGCCTAACTAATAAGTAAGCATGAGAAGATATTTACACTAAGGCGTCAGACTTGCAGCCTCTTATACATCACATTCTTACGTTTTAGTCATGTTTTTACGTCGTCTCCTAGCAGCCACAATCCACCAAAATAAGAATACTGCGATTATGATCAGCGCAACAACCCAGTAAATAGACTTGCTAGTTTTATGCGTTTTGTTTTGATTAGATAAGGTTACTGTTACAGAAGCCAATTTTATCTCAGAGAACGATAGTTCGGCCGTGCCATTGCTAGTACCTATAAGGCTAACGGATATGTTTGGCTTACCGCTTCCAGCTATAGCGTATTGGTCAGTCTCGCCGGTTCTTAAAGTTACCATACGACTGTTTGAGCCGGTGCCAAGCTGAAGCGTTACATAGTCTGCGCCAACAGATTGAACGGTAATGTTGGTGGGAGTATTATTGACCGAGAAGCGGACGTTCTGACCGGGTGTTAGGTTTACGCGTTTACCCGCACCCGATGTAAAGTCTTGGCTATCATTTAGTAGGACATTGTTAGGAGAAGGAGCCACTGGAGCAGCTGGCTGCGTATTCGTGGCAGGTGGTGTATTTTGTTGAGTTATTTGCTGAGTGGGGACATAGCTACTAGGAGTACCCGTACTGCTCGGTGTATTGGGTGGATTAACATCTACAGGTGGAGCTTGAATAGTAACACTGGCAACTGTTGAATAAGCCGAGTAGTTCCCTGCGACATCAGCTGCTTTGACTCGGAAATACCAGATACCGACACTTAGGGCAGGTGTTTGAGTAAATAGCGTTGTTGCGCTGGTAGAAGACGAAACACCACTAGAGAAAGTAGAATCTTGCGACCATTCCACCGTATAAGGAGTTGTGGCCAAACCGGAGCCGCTGTCAGTTGAAGCTGCCCATGTCCAGGTAGGCGCAGTGTCGGTAGTCGGTGAAGTCGTAGTTGGAGCTCCTGGGACTGTTGGCGGAGTCGTATCTACCTGAAAGGCTGTTAAGCTAGAACTAGCGTCAGTAAAGCCCGATGCCACCAAGTAGCTATTGATTGTCCGAACTCGCCAGTAGTAACTACCGTCTGGTAAGGTTTGTCCAGCGCTACCGGTATTATATGTGCCGCTGCCTGCAGCTTGTCCGACAGTAAAAGTTGCATTACCCACTGAACCAAATGTGGAGGTGTAGTCTATAACAGGGCTAGAGTAATTGCTATTGGTGCTAACCTCAAACTCGTATTGCACATTAGGCGTCGGCGAATTGGGATCACTCTGTGAGAACGTAAAAGTCGGTTGATTATTATTTGTATAGCTATCATTTGTAATTGCTGAAGGACCTAGCGAAGTGGGTGAATTTGCCGCCAATGCGCCGTAAACAGTCGTGTAGTAGACAGTAGAAACAGTCCCAGAGCCGACACCGCTAGTTGTTCCTCCGATTACATAAAGATTACCGTTATACGCTACTGAAGATTGACCATAAATTGTTTCAGGAAGAGATGTTTGGGTGTTCCAAGTTCCGAGGTAGCCGTTCGGGCCAAGCGGCGCAGAATACACCGAGTTAACGGGAATCATTGCAGAACCATTATAATACTCGCCACCAACGGTAAATATATAACCATTTTGCACCGTATAACCTTGTGCGAAAACTGGCAGGGGAGGAAGATTGCTTAGAGCGTTCCAAGTTCCGAGGTAGCCGTTCGGGCCAAGCGGCACGCTATAGGCCAGATTTTGATAGCATGTACCGCCATCACTGGCCAGCGTACAGTTCTGACCACTGATTAGATATAGATAGCCATCGAATATGGTTGTTGTGGCACTGTCTCCGTAAGTAGGAACTACCGAGCTAGACGTTGACCACGAACCAATAGAGCCATCAGCGTTTATGGGAGCAATATAAATTGTGTTTTGCTGGTTGTCATTATTGTTGCCGCCAAGGTTATATACGTAGCCGTCATATATAACAGTGTTATTTTGGGTAAGATTTTGAGGTAACGATGTAGTAGTTGACCACGAACCAACTGATCCGTCAGCGTTAATCGGTGCGTAATACACAGAGTTGGTCCAATTCACATCTCTACCACCGAAAGAATAAAGATAGCCATTATAAGCTTGAACACTCTGAAATCCTTCTGCTTGCGGAAGTAGATTAGCGCTAGTCGTCCAGCTTCCAATACTGCCATCTGCATTAATTTTTGCGTATTCTATAGTATCTACGCCACCACCTGCAACATATATATAGCCGTTGTATTCGGCTGAGCCAGTACCCTCCATAGCACTCGGTAGCGAAGTAGTTGTGTTCCAGCCGCTTACTGACCCGGGTGTGCTAGCAAAGACAGTGGAGTTTGGCAGCAAAGACACAACTAAAACCGCAATTATAGCTAGGATAACTGTGAGATATTTAAACTTTTTGTAATGTTTTATGTGTTTCATTTCTCGTCGTCTTAGGTGTAATTCCTAAAAAAACAAGCGTAATTATTTACAGTCCCAAGTATACACTACATGGAATAACTTGTCTTTTACATAGTGTCGGTGTAATACACCAACTCTCGGTTTGATTAGGGAGTATTAGAGACTCTCCTTAGTAGATGCGAGAACAGAATATAATATCACTTATGAGGGACCAATTATTTATTAGACGGTAAAACACTAAGATTTCAATATAAAGAGCCATTTGAAGCAATCAAGGAAATGGTTGAAACTAGGAATTGGTACACCGTAGTCCGAGAAGTTAGAAACTCTATTATAGAGAATCATACTGTAACTAATTTTGAATTACGGGCTTGATTAGCCAGCTTTTTATCAAATGTCCATAAAGGTTCAGCATCATTGAGCTGGGCGTAGACAGATAGGCAACAATCCTCGAAAGATAAACCACTATGCGCAATGTATAAAGGCATGGCTTTTTCAAAAAGAGCCCTATTACAGTTTATTTCTTTTAAGTTCATAAGTCCTTCTAGTGCTTCAGCAGTCTGTAAGCGACTAAAGCCATAGTACCGGTCAAGCGCAAATACCAACTCAATTATCGCTGTATCGGCAACAGCAAATTGACTGGAGGCTCGTCCTAGTAGCTTATTTGTAGCAGCGTGTTGCTCGACTATGTCATTAAGCAGTAAACGCAGTAAGACATTAGTATCAAACGAGCCTGTATATTTAGCCATATCTTACCTAGCCCTATTTGCTTGGTAAAATGCATCTGCATCAACAAGAGGTTTTATCCCAGGTTTGATATACCCGCTTAACTTTTTGCTAAGCTCATCTATACTGATAGGTTTTGATATTACAAGTTCACCCTTTTGTTCATTGAAGCTTATTTGTAGCACACCACCAGCTTTATTTAAGCCAAGTTTATGACGTACTGGAGCTGGTATGGTGGTTTGACCCTTGCTAGTAACTGTAAGTGTAGTTTTCATATTCATTACTATAGCTAAATCTATTACGAAATGCAATATATAATGCAGATAAATACTTCATTACTAAATATGTTATCAGGATTAGAAACTGATTTAATCTGTTAATTAACTACGTCATAAAAAACGACAGAAATGTCAGAACCGTATCGAAAGATGTATTAGATACTAAATCCTGTGTGGTACACCGTAGTCC
>DAHVAE010000012.1 GCA_027314795.1 Candidatus Saccharimonadota bacterium | reverse complement strand
GTGCAGTACTATATCGGCCGTAGAAGTTGGTATGACTGCTGAGGCTATAGATGCTTGTGGGACGTTCATATTTTGCTCCTCTACCAGGCTCTATCTGGTCTAGCGTAACTTAACCAAGTGGAGTAGGCGTAAGTAAACTCCTTAAATATGGCGTAAAGTTCATTGGGTAGTAAGGTTATAGTCATTAGACCCTGCCAGAAATCTCGCTGATCACAGTATTTAAGCCAACGATAAAACTGGACTAAGGCTGCAGCAAGTGGCAGTAGCAGAAATATGGATACTAGATTATTGAAGTCACCTCTAACAATTATCAGAACATATGTAGCGTATAGCAGTGCCCTCATCAATAAATTGAAACTCAGTAAGGTTATAGTGAAGGCTTCATAACGAGAATGTTCTTTGAGCCCACGTCTTCGTATCTCATCAACCGTACCGCTGTACCACCTCTGCCTTTGATCAAATAAGCCGCCCTTACCATTTAACTTTAAAGGGACATCTGACCAAGATATCATGTCCAGTGATGATTTAACTTGCCACCCTAAATCTTTTAGTTCAAGAGTTAAACGATAATCTTCGACTAAGCTGTCGGTAGCCCAAATTGTACCTTTGTGTAGTTTATTAACGTCTCTTAGAGCTCTGGTTCTAAACATGACCGCAACACCTGGGAGTACTCTAGCATTGTTATAATTTTCTACTCGCCAGGCATTTGCCAGACCGAATTCAATATTTTGAAGACGCCATAGGTAACGTTGCCAGCGGCTAGAGCGTTCTGGCAACGGCAGAGTCCGATAAGCCGAACAAACACCAGCAGTGTTTGGTTCTTTTTGCAGCAATTTAACGCCAGCTTCAATGATATTTTTGTCTAGAATGGTATCACCATCCATACCAAAGATGTAATCAGGCTTTGATTTAATAGACATAAAGCCTTGGTTAAGTGCACCTGCTTTTTTTGCAGAATTGTTTTTTGTTTTCAGTAGCCTGAGCTTACGGGTGCCATACCTTTTTTGATACTTGCGGACGATCTTCACTGTCTGATCTGAGCAGTTGTCTGCAATCACTAAAGCGTATGACAACGGATAAGTTTGATCCATTAAACAGTCTATAGTCTTAGCGATCGATGCTTGTTCATTATGGGCAGGTACTAGAGCAACTACACGGGCTTTAGCTGCACGCTTGTTGCTCCCAGTAGGCTTCGTAACTGTCTTTACCATGAGGTGTTCTCTTACCGTTCGTAAAAAGCACTGTCCTAAAGAGCGGTTAGGCTCTTCAGGGCCCCCAACGGTACTTTAGTAATATTTTATACTAACAGTGCGAGAAAGTAAATAATATATTAAAGTATATATGGCATAAGCGTTTTTTGTTATTTAACTGCTTCAAGAAGTGCCTTTAGGTAGGTGATATGTTAGTACCTATGTCGTACCTCATAAATAGAGCTTTAAAAGCTCCCTTATTAAACCTTAGCCGCTTTGACAGTAAGTCGGGTAAAATACTCTTAACATTTGACCCCTACCTTTCAAGTGTTGCTATTGGGGCTCAATTGTAAGAGCTAAAGACATATAGCAACTTAAATATCCCATACAAATTCTTTATGCCCAAAATGACCGTACCTAGCTGTTTGTTCATATTGTGGTTTTTTAAGATCTAAGAACTCAATAATACCCTTTGGTGTTAAGTTGTAGCCGGTAACTAGTTCCGGCTTGCCGTTAACTATGACGCTTGCTTCCAGCGGGTCAATTTTACCAATAGCGTAAGCTAGTTCTACGAATACCTCTTTACCATCTCGTTTTTTAAGGTAATCAACGGCTATCTTTCGGGCCATATATGCTGCCGAACGGTCAACCTTAGAGGGGTCTTTACCGCTGAAGGCCCCGCCACCTACGGGAATATGCGGTCCGTAGTTATCTATAACTAACTTCCGCCCAGTAAGCCCCGTATCTGCTTCAAAACCACCAATATGCCAATCGCCGGCTGGGTTAATACAATACGAAATTGGTTCGTCGTTTCTAGCTAAGGGCTCGTTTTGATGCCAGTTTTTTACTGCTATTTCTAACTCTTTATGCTTGGCATTCTGAAAGCTAGCTACAACTGATTGGATAAGACCATTTTTTAAGGTGACTTGAGTTTTACCGTCAAATGGCCAGCGCTCAAATAGGTATTGGTTAAGACTCCTGGCCAGCACAGTTTCAAGAGGCAGTAACTGTGGTGTTTCATTGCAAGCGTAGCCAACCATTATCCCCTGGTCACCGGCTCCGCCGTCATCAATGCCTTGTGCGATTTCTGGGCTTTGGTGGGCTATCCGAACTTCGATTTCGACGTTACCAGCTATTCGTTTAACTATGGGATCTATCTCAACTTTATGGTTTGATGTTACCTCACCAACCAAAAAGACCTTGCCATGTCCGCCAACGGTCTCAATCGCCACTCGTGAATTTGGGTCTTTGTCTAGGTGGGCATCTAATATGGCATCAGATATCTGATCGCATAATTTGTCCGGGTGTTTTGGTGAAACACTCTCGGCAGTTCTAAACTTTGACATAAAAATATCCTTTCTGCGTTTGCAGGAAGGATAAGCCTTGCATATCTTTCCCACAAGCGGGCTAGATGGAGCACCTTATACCTTATGTACAGGTTGCTGGCAGGTCATCAAGCTAGATCTCTCGCTGCTCTCTTTATATTTAAATTGTTAATGTATAAATTGTAACATACTCTAAAACTATAAATTTCTTAAATGCTATATGTTATTGACATTGGCAGCATCTATAGCCAAGGCTGATTAAGTAAAGACGATTGACCCTTAAAATATTCGCTTGTAGCCACGGCCCAAAGCTGTGCCTGATTACCTTTTCTAATAGGTAGCATATTTCCTGACTTATCTACTTCAACTTTAAAAAGCTCTTGTCCTTCGCCGATATGTGGAGAGACAGAAGAAGCAACGGCTGCTTCGTGGTCTAGGCCAAATTTTACAGCTCCATAATGGATGAGGCCATTATCCTGCGTCCAAACGCTATTGGCATGGTAATCGTCACTTAAGTCTTTAGCTACATTATATGGGGTACACATATAACCAAAGGGTGTTTCTAAAACGTGTGCCCTTGCCTTTATGGCTGCAAGCGGTAGTAGTTCTGTGTATTGTGGCGGAATATACGCCAAACTGTGCAGTTCGTCTGACGAAGGTTGAGTTAGAGTTTCTTCATTGTCTTTATATACAACATAACCATCTAGACGTATAAATTCAGCAATACCTCGGCGAAACATTCTATCGGCTAAATCCCCAAGTTCTGGTTCTTGCAATAGTTGACTTGCAGCCAATAGACCTCTGGCTGCCACGAAATGAGCCTGGCTATATATGACTGGGTATGTAGGTTCTTCTTTGCCGGGATGAGGTAAAATTGAATCCTTCCACATTGTTGCTTTTAATGTAAAGCCGGTTGCTCCTTTAGGGGGTCGTTCAATAAACATATCATCTTCGATATGATCCAAAATATATTCAACTGACATCTCGAGGTTAGGATGGATTGCTTGGAGAATCTGAGTGGCAGATAATTTATCTATACGACTAAGACCCTCTGCAGCAATCAAAAATAGAGGAGTAGTATCACAGGCGTTGTAATCTGTTTGTCCTTCTCGACCATCTAGTCTAGCGCCTGGTTTTTCATGGGCTATTTTACCTCTCTCCGCTCCATTAGATAGATCGTCTTCTTTTGCTTGATGATAGGCGCCTGTCTCTAAACCAGAAACTAAGATATCTGCTCTTGCAGCTAAAACGCCGCTGGTAATTGTGTCACGGGCAAAATCAGCTGGATAATTAGGCAGGCCGGCCGCAAGTCCCGCTACTCCGGGTATCGATTCTCGCCAATAACGAGCAAATGGATCGCATTCAATCGCACTATCGACTGAAGCTAAAGTTGTCATTACATCTTAATTATATATCCACTAATCAACTAGTTTTTATTTTTATTGCTGATCATTAAATTAACTTGTTTTTGTATTGATTCTTTTCTTGCGCTTCATCACCCTATAAATTATAAAGGCAGCGATAGCGGCAATAACCACGATGGTAAGGTAGAGCTGATACTTTAAGAAAGTGTTAATATGCTCACCTCCGAAGTAACCGATAGTTGTCCAGACGGTTACCCATAGTGCTGCCCCTATGGCATTAAATAGTACAAAAGCCGGCCATCTCATTTCACTTAAGCCTGCAATTATGCCATTAACTTGTCTAAGACCTTCGACAAAACGAGCTCCTACTACGACCTTGCCACCATGTCGATTAAAGAACTCTTCAGCCTTATGAGTTCGCTCTGGTGTTAAAAAGATATACTTGCCAAAGCGTTCAATCAGCGGGTGGCCACCAAAGTGGCCAATGGCAAAGCCAATGTTATCACCTAGCAGCGCGCCAAGAAAGCCAACTAGGGCTACTAAAAAGATATTAAGCTGGCCAAGCCCTGCAAAGAAAGCGGCAGCTATTAGTACGGTCTCACCTGGTGATGGTACACCGAAGTCTTCTAGGGTTATTAGCCCCATTACAGCTAAGTAGCCGTATTTATCTATTATTGGTCTTAGGGCCTCAATAAATGAAGGCAGGTGTGGAGGTACTTGGTGCATCTTCCTTAATTATATCGTTCAACCTTAATAAATAAGAAGATAATAGGAGAATATAATACAAGGCATGTCAGACTTAGACGAAGCATTTAAGAAAATAAAGCGTGCAAACTTTGTCCCTGACTATGCTTTAGATAGTGCTTATCTTGATGTCCCTCTGCCCATAGGTTTTGGCCAGACAATCAGCCAGCCCTCAACGGTGTATATGATGCTTGAATGGTTAGAGCCCGAGCCGGGAGATAAGATACTTGATGTCGGTTCGGGTTCAGGATGGACGAGTGGTTTGTTGGCCTTTCTAGTTGGCCTAAAAGGCCATGTCTTTGCTGTCGATCGGATAAATGAATTAGTGGAGTTTGGGCGTCGTAACTGCAGGAAGATGGGGCTAAGAAATGTTGAGTTTCATTTAGCCGGTAAGGATTTTGGGCTTAAACAAAATGCTCCATATGACAAGATTTTAGTGAGTGCCTCGTACATCGATGTACCAAAAGTTCTTTTAGATCAATTAAAGATAGGCGGCAAGATGGTTATCCCGGTTAGGGAAGACGTCCTAGAGGTTACTAAACTATCTGGCCAAAAAACTGAAATATTATCTCACCCCGGCTTTGCTTTTGTGCCACTTGTTAAAGGTTATGATTAATTGCCGTTATACTGCCTTTAGTCCAGCCTGGTAACATGTTTAGAGAGAATTTTCCCGTAATACTTTACTGAGTTTGCCTGCGATGTGTCTTAGCTTCTATTTGTCTTTGACTATGAATAAGCTCGCGCCAAATATATCTAAACCGTCTTAAGCCGAACTCCTCAACCAGGCTTAGCCTTTCAAATTCAAGTGCAGCAATCAAAAATGCTAGGCCGATGACCAGAATAGTTACGACATCTGCTGTTCTCATATAGTGAGGTATCAAGCCGAAAATTGTAGGGGCTGCTATGCTTATTGTTGCCAACAAAACCCAAAAGGCTCCAAATATGCCAAAAGCCAACTTGAAATGGGTTTTTCTAAAATATGCGGCAACGCCAAAGTGGAGCAATATTAATGCCAGCACTAAGTTAATTACTGCAAAAACGCCGCTAGGCAGAATAAATGTTAAATACGAAATAGACTGAGGCACGATTAGTCCCAGTGTACAAATTGTTGCTATGGCTAATGCTAAGTATACTACTGCTCGGTACATAACTTTGTTCCATCTTGAATAAAGCTTAATACCAAAAACATAGAATTAACTGTAAGATTTATCAAACTTTAAACTTTATCTTATGTAAGAGAAGTACCTTGGACGTACCGGTTTAATTTATCAGGGCTGAGCTTGCAATACTTACTTATGATGGTGTCTTAAATGGTTAATTAGTTTTTGTTGTAGTGCTATTGTTATTTGGTCTTGGCTGTAGCCTTTAGATTCTAGGTCAGTAGTAAGTTGTGATTTTAGCTTTTGTCTGTAAGACTTTTTCGTTAGTCCGGCGTTTGAAATAAGTTTTACAAAGCCTTTATCCTTATGGGCGTTCTCAATATTACTTATGCCAGTATTTAAAACCTCTGAAGCTGCATCTAATTGCTCTTGTTTAAATACTGTTCTTGGAATCCCGCTTGACCCAATATCGCCGTTTGAGCTTGAATGATTAGTTGCTGCGCTAGCTATCCCTATGGTGCCGACACTTATGGCGCCGACAGTCGCTAAGCTTAAAATGCCGTACTTGACTCTATGCATAATATTGATTCTCCTATCTTAACTAGTGCTATTAGACTACAATTTGATTCTGAAAGAGGGCTTAACGGTACCAGTAAATGTTATGTCTTCTGACATATCCATCTGGCTGATATTACCACTGCGTCTAACGAGTGAAGGCAATAATACTCTTACGGATTGTTGCACTAGGCGCCTCAAACTACAGCAGCTGCACTAGCGAAATCCGACCTATCTAAAAAATCTAAGTATAATAGGCGGTTATTATCTGGAGTTTTGTATTTTAGTGCTGGCTCGAGAGCTAGCATGTATGGGTAAATTACCAACCAACTAAACTTTAAACCTCAGCGCAAGTTTAGGTTACTGTGAGGGCTCTAGTAAGACGCCGTTTTTGGAAACATTAGGGTCAGTGCATAAGTTCCGATTCCAGCAACAAGGCCTTCTCTTGCCGGCTTTGAGTTTCGAGCAGGCTACCTCAATTCGTCTTGAGCGAGTTTCAGATTTACTTGTTGAGCGAATCCAACGAAGCCACTCCCAGCGAGCCATAGGTGTGATATTTTGCCATAGAGTATATGTTTCATGATGGTTTTGAAGAGCTGTTTTTAAATCTTCAGGTATGTCTGGTTCGGGCCACTGTTCAACTGGTTTAATGTTTAAAGATACGGTTTGATTACTCTCTATATGGGAGCTTCTTTTGATAGTAGCGTCTAATTTAAACCAATGGCTCCATCTACCATCAGGCTCTAAGGGTGTTTGAAAGTCGTAGCCATTAAGGCTGCCTTCAACCATTACCTGTCCGCGTGAGGGTAGCTTAGCACTTGCACTTGCCGGTAGTCGGATTATGTCCCAGGAATTAACCCTAAACGGTTTAGTCTTAAAGCTAATAGTTTCGCTTTTAGTGTCCTTAATAGTTGTTGGGTTCATAATTCAGCCCTATCGTAGTACATTGGTTAATAGCCTTAGAGGAGTACTCCATAGTTGTTATTTATTAACAGTCGACATGTCTGGGTAGCGGTTGCCGCTAGCAGCTCCCATGGGTATAGACTGATCTAGTTTATTTAGTTCATCTGCTGTGAGTTCTATGTCTACAGCTTGAATATTTTCTTTAAGGTACTCTAACTTTTTAGTACCGGGTATAGGGACTATATCTTTACCTTGGGCTAGAACCCAAGCTAAAGCTATTTGACTTGGTTTAACGCCTTTTTTATCAGCAATTTCTTTTATTATATCGACTATTTTTAAATTACTATAGAAATTATCTCCTTGAAAACGTGGTTGTCGCCGACGCCAATCTGTCTCTGGGATATCTTCTGGTTTAGACCAGCGTCCTGTTAGAAAGCCCCTGCCGAGCGGACTGTAGGCTACAAAACCGATGCCTAATTCGCGGACAGTATCTAAGATCTCGCTTTCTGGGTCTCTTGTCCAAAGTGAGTATTCTGATTGGAGGGCGGTTATTTTATGTATTGCCTGAGCTCTTCTAATAGTGCTAGGGGCTGCTTCACTCATGCCCAGATATTTTACTTTGCCAGCCTTAACTAAATCAGACATAGCTTGAATTGTCTCTTCAATTGGTACGGTAGGGTCTACACGGTGTTGATAGTATAAATCAATATAGTCTACGCCGAGTCGTTTAAGGCTAGCGTCACAAGCCTTTTTAACGTAATCTGGTTTGCCATTTACAGGCATAAATGATCCATTAGGACCACGACTATTACCAAATTTAGTAGCTAGGATAACCTTATCCCTTCGCCCCTTAATAGCCTTGCCTACTAATTGTTCATTTGTGAATGGGCCATAAACATCGGCAGTATCCAGAAAGTTAATACCGACATCTAAGGCGTTATGGATTACGTTGATTGCAGCCTTTTCATCAGCAGTACCGTAAAAGTCGCTCATACCCATACAGCCTAAACCAATAGCTGAAACCTTTATATCGCCACCTAATATTCGCTGCCGCATCTACCCCTCCTAATCTACCGCATTATATCTACTTTAAATTATGCCAATCTATGAATATTCATACAAGTTGATTACCGGTAGCGCAGACTAAGTATCTTTAAGTTTAAGGCAAGTCAAGCATCCTTGTTAATAGACGGGCTTAAGTTAAGTAGGTATTAGTTACGTGCTTAGCGCTTGTGCCGTTTATTAAGTTAGTAAACCCCATTTTGGTCCAGTGACGAATAGCGATAGTTGATCGGTGGCCGGTTCGACAGTAGACTATTACTTCAGTATCTTTAGCAACAGAACTTAATGATGTGTCAGATCTAATTTTGGATAGGGGGATATTTAAGGCGCCATCAACATGGCCCATTTTATATTCAATAGGTTCTCTAACGTCGATGATTAATTTCTTTGACATTAATTAAAGTATAGCAGGATCGTAAAAACTGGGATGAACAAAGAATTAACTGCAATTAAGTGATCTAAGTCATTGCAAAAATACATCAGTCGTATAAAACTATGACTATAGCTGGAGCAAAGATTATGAAACGATTCAGAGCCGTTGTAATTTTAGTAGTAGTCAGTTTGGCAGCAGTCGGACTTTTTAGTGGGATGGTATATGCGGCTAGCCCAACTCAAACGATCCAAGGAAGCACTAACAAAAGTATTTATAAAGTTGCCCAAACATTGGATATATCGGGTACGGTTAACGGCGATATATATTGTGCTGCTCAAACAATAAATATAAATGCTACCGTTAACGGAGACGTCTTATGTGCTGGCCAATCGATTACTATTAACGGCACGGTCAGAGGGAGTGTTCGGTTAATTGGCCAAACTATAACATTAGCTGGCCAAGTTACTCATGCAGCTACAATTGTTAGTCAAGATACGGTTATTGAAAATACGGCTAGCGTTGGCCAGGACTTAAGTGCAGCCGGCCGTACATTGGTAGTAAATGGCCCAATTGGCCGAGATATTAACGGAGTGGTCAGAAGTATTACCCTCAATAGCAGTATCGGTCGAAATGTTGATGTCCATAGTAATTCTTTAACTTTGGGTAAGAATGTAAAAGTAAGCGGCAGTGTAATTTACACCAGTCCTAAAATTATAACAGTCAACCGGCAAGCAATTATTCTAGGGGGAGTTATTTACCATCTACCAGCCCGACATAACCTAATGCTGCCTATGCTTCATTTCATGCTATATATCTTAGTTGCTTTGATTGTGCTTGGGGTAGTACTGGTTGCCTTATTCCCCCAGGCCATTATTAAACTGAACCCAGCTAATGGGTCAAGCTTTTGGTGGAGTATGTTGGTTGGTTTTGTTGCCATGTTTTTGCTACCAATAGCCATATCAATATTGTTTATTACGATTATTGGGGCGCCACTAGGCTTATTGTTGCTGGCACTTTGGATAGCTGTTTCTATGCTTAGTTTACCGGTCGCAGCCTTCTATACGGGTAGTTTAGTGGCTTCAAGAGCTCACCCAGTATTAATTGTTTTATTAGGCGCTATAATCTTAGGTTTAATTGGGCTAATTCCATTTGTTGGCGGGTTTGTACTAATAATTGCCTATTGGGTTGGAAGTGGCGCATTGCTTAGGCGTTTAAAGTCTAGCTATCATAAGCCAGACTATAAAGCTCCAAAAAGTATTAATGTAAGCTAAGGTTATTCAGTTGGGCTTTTGTTGGCTCCCACCAAAACAAGTGCCATAGGTTTACTGGGCTCCTTCGCGTCCACTTGAGTGGATAGTCGAGCAAGTGCCCCTGTTTGCCGACCAAATAAACACTTATAAGTCCAATGAGGCTTAGCATGCCACTGATACTGAAGCTGATGATGCGCGCAACAGGCAGCCAAAAAAATGCTTAGTAGGATACTTATTCTCTCTCTTTTTATAACTTCATTTTCTTTCTTTATGACATGCTACCCTTAAGTTTGCGCAGTGTTTCCCTCTTTAGTTAACTGCTATCTGGCCTGGCAGTTAATCAGCAGATCTTCAATGCTTTAAATTTTAGTTGGATACAAACAGACTGTAAAAGTTGTCACTATTAGCCTGTAAGTTTTTGTAATCATTAGTAGTGAGCGAAGTCATAGCTCTGCTTTTGATATTGTTCTAGCATAAAATTATGAAAGGAGGTTAGTAATTATTAAGCGCTTAATAAGCAAGGAGGAGTATATGAGAGATCTATTACAATCTAGAATCGCTAGCGTAGTAACATTTCTTGTTGGAGTATGGCTGGTTCTAACGCCATTAGCTATATCGATGACTGGAGCTTCTTTAGTTAATATCTATATAGTTGGCGGGATAATAGCCTTAGCTGGTTTAGTCCAATACTTCTGGATGAACGAGTTACCAAGCTATATTGCCATATTGGCTGCTGTTTGGGCCTTCATATCAGCCTTTGCCTTCACCGTTAGTACTGCGGCTGCCTGGAATTTGGCATTAACTGGGGTTGCAATATTCTTAGTTGCAATTTGGGATGGCTTTGAAGTTAGCGAGTTCCGTTCTCACCACATACACGCATAAATTTAAAAAGTTATTAGCTTAACCTAAAGGGGCTTCTAAAAGCGCGGAGCTCTTTTTAGAAGTGGTTCGTATTCAATATGAAAGACAAAAACGTTGTACAACTTTAATACGAAAGATATTTAAACGACAGCTTACTTAAAAAGCCGCTTCTTGATTGAAGTGGTTAAATATACTGAAGACGAAGCTGCTATTTAGCTCAGTTTAGTCAAATAGAAAGTTCGTTTGATTGAGTTTGGCTTCTGACATCAATCTCTGAGACGAAAGTTGGCAATAATTCTTATCTATATCTATCCCTATAGCGTATCTACCGTTTTTAACTGCAGCTATGAGCGTTGTACCACTGCCAACAAATGGATCGAGAACTACATCGTCCGTATAGCTGAATAACTTTATACATCTAGCGGGTAGTTCTATTGGGAATGGGGCGGGATGCCCTACTCGCTTCTTACTCTCTCCGCTGAATGTCCATAGGCCATTGGTCCAATCCATGAATTCTTGCTTTGATATGTCAGATTTTCCGCGTTTAGACTTTTTCCAGTGTTCTTTGTATAAAACTATGATTACTTCTACCGGAGCTATTATGTATGGGGCGGAAGCGGACATAAATGATCCCCAGGCAGTCCTTCTTGAGATGTTGCCTTCGTTCCATATAATAGTGCTAAAGTATTCCCAGCCTGCTTGCTTGGCGCATGCCGTTAGATCGGCAGCAACACTGTGGTGCCCACCCTTGTTTTTATCTAGGGGCACATTAAGACAAAATCTACCACCATCCTTTGATAGTTGGTAGCACTTCTCCATCCACTTTGTAGACCATTTTAAATACTCTTCATATGGCATAAAATCCTCGTACGTTCCATAAGGCATGTCGAGATTATATGGCGGCGAAGTTATAATTAAGTCAACCGACTTTTCTTTTATAGCCTGGCTGGATAGCAGATCATCACAGATGATACGCACTTTTTCGTGGTTTAAAATAGTCTTCTGGGATTTTTTAGTTTCCGATAAATTTGTCGAGATCATTGATCAAATCCTCTATCCCCTTAACTTTAGCTGACCCTTCGAATGCTTCGTTAACGATATATATACCATCAAGTTCATGCTCCATAACAACTCTAGCTTTACGTGGGCTGGAAGCTGATTTTAGCTCATTATCATTATCTGGCGTTACTAGCAAGACTTTAATATGGGAGGTGTTTGGGTTGTTTTGAAGTTTTAACTTCCAATAAGGTGTCTCAGTATACCTTTCTCTAAATGAGTTTTTGACTGACACTATTGCCTTGACTGCGACACTGTCGTCCTTTGCCGCGTACAATATAAGGTCGCCGTCGGGTAAAAGTGATTTGTCTTCAAAATGAACTACGACTGCGCGTTTAACCTTATCTAGTTCCCGGTCAAGGTTATTCGACTTAAGAGCTCGATCCGATGTTATCTTAATGTTTTTTGACTCTGCGAATTCTGAAATAACCTCTTTTATCACGTCTTCGAGGAACCTGCCAACAAAGTTGACCCAGCTTTGCCTGGCCTTAATGGCCGACTGACTATCAGATAACCCTTCTTTTTTATATTCCTCGGCCTTTAGTTTATAATATGCATCTTTTTCAATCTTCAAGAAAGAACTTATTTTTGCTAATGAAGATGTGCCATCAGTTATAGACTTCACGAATTTTTGGAATATATCATCTCTCATTGCTTAATATTATGATGCATAGGTCCCGAGAAGACAAAGATGAACGGATTATTTTAATCGTGGCTAACAAGACAAGCTTTCGTATGGAGTAAGGGAGTTTAGTAAGAAGCCAGTCAGTTTTGCAGAATCAATAAGGTTATTGGAGCTATTTGTGCAGGGATTTCAGCTAAGGAACAATAACTTTAAGTGCCCAAGAGTCAAACTAAAGCTAAATAAACTTATCAAGAGGCCAATTATGATGGATCCTGATTGTACTATCCAGGGCGTACGTAAAGAAGTTGTAGTTTTAGAACCCTTGCTGTTGTTGATGGCAACAATCGGTTGGCTGGTACCTCTACGGCTGAACTAACTATCAAAAACCACCTTAAAATGTCCTATAGTTTCGCTTTTACAATATTTGGCTAAATATCCAGCGATTTTAACTTTAACTTAGTGGTATGGTATTGTTTATTTATACCCAAAAAATAAGAAATGCCAGAAGAACACTTAACATTATCTATGCCGTCAGGCTACGAAGCTTCAGAGAGGTTGGAGCAGCTTGCAAGTATTAACGAAACAGTTTTACCATGGCTACAAGGTCCCTATGAGCTGACAGTAACTAAATGCCGGCTGGGGAGTGGAGAAGAATTTTTAATTGCCAGCGCTCTAGGCACTCACCCAAAACTCGCTGATGCTGCTCGAGCCATGACAGATAAACAGAGACAGATAACAGATAATATGTTTTATTCCAGACTCCCGGCAATTGTTATTAACGGCTACAGCCCAAACATTGAAACTATGCCAAAACCCATAACTGACTTTCCGGTATATGTTATGCGCAATAACGGTGGCCAACGAGTATACTTCTCAAGGATTAGTCTTGGCCTAGCCGAAGAACAACAATGTGGTCCCGTAATTGTCAGGCTGGCAGTATGCGATAAGAATAAGCAACAATTGGCAATCTCGGTAATAAGCGGCATGGGCTCTAGACAAGGTCATTATATGCTGTCAAAATAAGCTATATGAGTACCAAGTCGTTTGAAGCCCCACTTACCCAAGAGCTTGTGGTCAGTAAAAATGAAGGCCCAGACGGTGAAGTCAACAGCGAATCTATTTTACTTAGAGATAACAAGGGCGAATTTTATGCCCTGACCATTAAGACTGACGCCAATTACGTCTCGTCCATAAGGGA
>DAHVAE010000011.1 GCA_027314795.1 Candidatus Saccharimonadota bacterium | reverse complement strand
CCATAATTAGCACAAATATACCGACCGGTACGTTTATAAAGAAGTTCCAGCGCCAGCCTAAATACTGGGTAATTACGCCGCCTAGTAACACGCCCACAGCTGCTCCACCAGAAGCAACAGCACCCCAAACAGCTAAAGCTACATTGCGCCCATGCCCCTCTCGATAGGTAACCAGTACTATAGATAACGCCGCCGGCGACATAAACGCCCCGGATAATCCCTGAAATCCTCTTAAAACAATAAGCATACCGCCAGATTGAGATAAACCGTCGAGTAGCGAGAAAAAGGCAAATGCAGCTACACCAGTTAAGAAAACTTTACGTCTACCAAATAAATCAGCAGCTCGTCCACCAAAAAGTAGGAAGCCGCCAAACGCGACTGTGTAAGCGGTAATTATCCATTGCAGAGTTGAATCTGTTAAATGAAAGGTGTGCTGAACAGTTGGCAGCATAACGTTAACAATAGATACATCAAGCACTACCATAAATTGAGCCAGAGCTAATATAACCAATATCAACCAGTGATTAGTTTCTTTTTTAGTCGAAGCCATTATGTTGTCTCCACGTATATTCAGGATATTGTATAGGATATTGATGCATTATCAAAACTGTAATTCTTACAGACAACATCCTTATGATTGCTTATGCTTAAATTTGACTAACCATCTGTTAACTGGTAATATATTGACCAATGACTTTTGTTGATTTAGCTAGACAAATATGGGCAAAAGCTAAATAGGTAAGTTAAAGATACGCTTATAATTGGAGTATCGCTTTATTCGTAGTTATAGTATTAAGCCTGAACAGGTTAAACAAAGACTAGAATCTACGTTGCAGCCAAAACGCAAGCTGCTGTCTAGGTGGCAGTCTAAACTCAAACGCCGTACCGTCCAACAAAGTTTGATTCGTACAAGTTTATTTGGTTTGAATATCTTCATTTTACTTATAATACTTATATTTGTACTCGAAAAACCTAGCGCCACAGCAAGCACTACCAGTAGTTTATCTAGCCTTGATAACTCTATTAGCTCACAAGCTCCTAACCCACTAGATCAACTGGCTTCAGCCAATATTGCTTTGACAGTTGCTCAGATGGACAATTTGCCAGAAACTACTGCTATTAGTAACCAGGCAGAAAGTCAGCAAGCCGAACTAGCTACAGCATCAACAGCCGACAATATCATAGCTAAGCCAGAAGTTACCCAGACTAGCCTAAAATCACGGGCAGATATAATTACCTATACAGTCGAGAGCGGCGACACAGTAGCGACAATTGCCTCTAAATTTGGTGTCACCGACAATAGTATTCTCTGGTCAAACAACTTAAATAGCGGCACCGTCATACCTGGCCAAAAACTATTAATTCCGCCAGTCAGCGGCATAATCTACACCGTTAAAGCTGGCGACACGCCAGCATCCCTAGCTCAACACTTCCAGTCCAACGAAGCACAGATTATTGCCTATAACGATGCTGAAATTAGCGGTATTTATCCTGGTGAGGAAATAATTATACCTGGCGGCTCGGAACCAACTGCCACTATCCAAACTGCAGAGTACGTACCAGTCTATGGCTCTAATGGCTACGATTATGGTTACTGTACATGGTATGTCGCTTCGCAGATTGCAGTACCAGGAAATTGGGGCAATGCTTCAAGCTGGGCTTACTACGCAGCTTTAAGCGGCTGGAATGTTAGCTCTTCACCAACGGTTGGCTCAATTGCTCAAACACCATATGCCGCAGGCGGCCAAGGGCACGTTGCTATTGTTGTAGCCGTAAACGGTGGCTCAGTAGAAATAAAAGACATGAACGGCATTGCTGGCTGGGGCATGGTTGGTGAAGCTTGGGTGCCGGCGTCTACATTCCCCAACTTTATAACCCATTAGTTGTTAAACATGTTTAACAATCACTAGACATTACAAACCCCTTAGTTCTACCATATATGGAGATGAGTTTTGTAGATAAGGTTAAGATCAGCCTAATTGCCGGTCGTGGTGGCGATGGCAAGCGTAGCTTTAGGCGTGAACGTCTTATTGCTAAAGGCGGCCCTGATGGCGGCGATGGTGGTCATGGCGGCGATATTATTATTCGAGCCAACCCTAACCAAAACACCTTATCTTACTTTAGATATAATAAATTACTTAAGGCTGAAAATGGCCAACCGGGCGGCAAGAGTCGTAAGCATGGCAAATCTGGCGAAAGTTTGACGGTTGAGGTACCTGTCGGCACTGAAGTTACCAATGCCAGTGGTCAAGTTATTGCCGATTTAGTCGTAGCTGACGAGCAGGTTGTTATAGCTAATGGCGGTAGAGGTGGTTTTGGTAATGCCCACTTTACATCCTCAATCAGACAGGCACCAAATTTCGCAGAAAAAGGTGAGAATGGCGAGAAACTAGAGCTAACCCTAGAGCTTAAAATAATAGCCGATGTTGGTCTTGTGGGCTTACCAAATGCTGGTAAATCAACTTTATTGTCTAGGCTATCTAATGCCAGACCAGAAATAGCTGATTACCCATTTACTACATTGACTCCTAATTTAGGTGTTGTCGACATTGACCCACAAACTTCAATTTTGCTTGCAGATATCCCCGGTCTGATTGAAGGAGCTTCCTCTGGTAAAGGTCTTGGGCATGAGTTTTTAAGGCATATTGAAAGAACCAAACTAATAGTCCACGTAATAGATATTTATGATCAAGATATTTGTCGGAGTTATCTAACTATTAGAAAAGAACTCGAAGCTCATAGTAAAAAATTAGCTAAACTACCAGAAATTGTCGTTCTAAACAAAATTGACGGTTATGACGATCAGTTACTTGAGACTAAAATAAGCGAACTAAAGTCTGTGTTGAGAAAAAACATAGTCCTTTTAACTATATCCGCCCAAGCTGGCACCAACTTGGCCGATCTTAAATTTAAACTCAAAGACAACCTGATGGCTATTAAACCAAAACAAGCTCAAAAAGTTAAGCCAGCAATTCCAAGAATTACCCTCAAAGATAGCTCACTTGCTTTTAGGGTAACTAAAACTAAAGAGAGGTTTATCGTCAAAGGCCAAAGGATTGAACAGTTTGCTGCCCGAACAGATTTCAATAACCCTGAAGCAATTGATCGGTTCAAGCACATTTTAAAGACAATGGGTATTCTGCATGAGCTGACTAGAAAAGGCCTTAAACCTGGTGACGCTGTACTTATTGGTGAAGATGAAGTTAATTCGTTTACTTTTTAGGGGGAGAAGATGCCTGACAGTTTTTTCTTTTATGACCTTGAGACCTCAGGGATAAGTAGTTCTCGGGACCGGATCATGCAGTTTGGTGGACAGCGAACAGACCTGAATTTAAAAAACACAGGGAAGCCGATTAATATCAGCATTAAATTATCTGATGACGTTCTGCCTTCACCTGAAGCTATTCTACTAAGCGGTATCTCACCCATAAAATCTAATGCTACCGGAATGAGTGAAGCTGAATTTTGCGAGCTATTTAATAGCCAGATTGCAACAGCCGGGACTATCTTCACCGGTTTTAATAACGTTAGGTTTGACGATGAGTTTATACGTTACCTTAACTACCGAAACTTTTATGATGCTTTTAGCTGGCACTGGCAGGACGGCTCTTCACGTTGGGACTTGCTTGATGTCGTTAGAATGACTCGAGCTCTTAGGCCAGAAGGCATTAATTGGCCACTTTCCGAGGACAATAAACCAACTAATAAGCTAGAACAACTCACTATGTATAATCAGCTAAAACATACCAATGCTCATGATGCACTATCTGATGCCTTAGCAACTAAAGAAGTCGCAATGCTTCTTAAATCAAAACAACCAAAGCTTTTTAACTATCTGCGCAGCCTACGTCAAAAAGCCGCATTGGTTAAACTCCTCAATAATAACCAATGCCTAGTCTATACCTCGTCACATTACTCTTTTGAAGTACTGCATACAACCGTTGTTTATGTACTAAGTTTTGACAGTGAATTAGGTAGTGCTTTAGTTTTTGACCTCCGAGCAGACGCCAGTAGCTTTCTAGACTTATCAATAGACGAGTTAGCTAAACTCTGGGAATATGATCCTAATCACCTTAAAGCTAGACTGCCGGTTAAGACCATGAAATTAAACCGTTGCCCGGCAGTTGCTCCACTCGGCGTACTTGATAAGCTAAGTATAGATAGACTTAATCTAAACATGCCGGCCATAGAAGCAAGTAAGCGGTTAATTTCATTACGCAAAGATGAGTTTGTCGATAAGCTAAAGAAAGCTGCTAAAAAACTAGACAAAACAAGAGATGAGCGTCGTAAAAGTGAGCCTAGAGTACCGGCTGTTGACGAAAGGCTCTACGATGAATTTATACCCAAAACCGATAGCTCTAGGTTTAAGCTTGCTCGTGAACGTGCTAAGTTAGCCGAAGATTTTAAGATGTCCTTTGAAGACCGCCGTTTAGACAGTCTATATGAGCTATATAGGGCTCGTAACTACCCCGATAGTTTATCTCAAGACGAGAAACTAGCTTGGCATAATCATGTTAAGCAAGCTCTGCTAGCAGGCTCTCCAAGTAAAAATGAGTTATTTACTGAAAGTCTTAAGCTATTAAAGCAAGCTTATCTTAAAGATAAGCATAAACTTAATTTGCTTATTGACTTAGAAAACTATGCCAAGACTATCGTAAGCGGCTATGAAACTGACTTGCCGGTAAAGGCAGCCTGACATCTAAAAGCCGACGCATACTTTTAACTAAGCGGTAGTTAGAGAAGAAACTCTTGATTAGTACAACTACTAGGGCAGCGGCTATTACAGCCCAAAAAATAAAACCAATTTCAATGTTTGTTCCAGGGATTAACCCCAGGACCAGTATAGTCAATAACATTTCACACCTCTTGTTAAACATTAATATATAACTAAATAGCTAAATAGTCAATATAGTTACAATGTTTATTGACGAAGTGCTTAAACAGATGGATAATATAGACAGCAAAGGAGGGTATATGACAATTGAAAATTACCCACCTATAGCGAGTGGACCTGAATTTGATGATGATCTAGTTAGGCTTCAAGCCGATGCTGAGCTATATACTTCAGCTCAACCATTTGAATTGAAAGATCAGATAGATTTTCTTAGAAGATTTTGGCAAAGATTAGGCCTCCGCATGTGCCCGGTAGCCGATGTAGACGACCGAATATTAGATCAAGCAATGCCTGATAAGACAGACAGGCTGGTCATTGCGCCAATAAAACATTCTAGTGAATGGAACGAAGTAGCTATATCTTTCAAGAGTGTTTTTCCAAAAAATACTTTTAGCGAAACTTTAGACCCTATCAGGGTCGACCAGACCATACCTAAGGACCTTAGTTTATTAAGGTTCGTCGGGTACGCTTATAAGCCTTTAAGGTATAGCGATTATCTAGATATCTGGGTTGGAGAGGGCCGTGGTGTTAATGATGGTCGAAATATTTGGGTTTTTACTATAATGGGCAAGCCTACCCTACTGTCAGATGTAGATGATCTAAGTGAACTCATAGCCAATATTGACCCAGCTCTAACTATGGACTCCATGATTACACGTCAATTAATCAAGCAAGTAAATGGTAATCAGCAAACCAGCAATGTGGCCGAAGTGGTTAACGAATATGTTGTCGCTAGCCCTGAGGCAACTGCACCTCAAAAGTTGATAGGTGTTGGCTATCGAGATGGTCAGATACAGATCCATGCCATCCAGCCAGGCGATTTTAAACAACCTATAAATCTTCGTTCAGCAAAAAATGGCTTTTATAGATCTTAGACTTTATTAATACTAAAATTACCCCACTCGATAAATTATCTGGGAAGATGTTTAGTAAACTAGCACTTAAGCTTGAGCGGTAACTCTATTGCCGGGGCGGTAAGGGCTCGTTTTCTATATCTTATATCTTAATTTTCCTGTATAATTTACGAACTAAAAATTAGGAGATATTTTGGCCGATCAAATTACAGTTAAAGGTGCTAGGGAGCACAATCTTAAAAACATAGATATAACCATCCCTAGAAATAAGCTAGTAGTCATTACCGGGCTTTCTGGTTCGGGTAAGTCCTCGCTTGCCTTTGATACCATTTACGCTGAGGGCCAAAGACGCTACGTTGAGTCGCTTAGTGCCTATGCCAGACAATTCCTAGGTCTAATGGAGAAGCCGGATGTCGACCAGATTGACGGTCTTAGCCCGGCTATAAGTATTGATCAGAAATCGACTAGCCGAAATCCACGCTCTACGGTTGCTACAGTCACTGAAATTTACGATTATCTGCGTCTACTATTTGCCCGTATTGGGAAACCGCACTGCCCAATTGATGGCTCAGTTGTTAAAAGACAGACCACCCAAGGTATTATTGAACAAGTTGTATCAAACAATAAGAGCAAACGCATAATGGTTCTAGCACCAATTGTTGTAGATAAAAAAGGTGCCTTTGAACATATACCCGAGCAATATATGCGAGCAGGCTTTGCTAGGGCCAGAGTTGATCAGGTAGTTTATGCATTGGATGAATTTCCAACGTTAGATAAAAATTATCGTCATACCATCGAAATCATTGTCGACAGGTTAGTCAATGATGAAGACTCGAGAAGTAGATTAGCTCAATCTGTCGAGCAAGCGTTAGAAGTAGCTGAAGGTAATATCTGGGTCTTAAATGCTGACAATAACCAGCTGGACACGTATAGCTTAAGGTACGCCTGTGATAAACATCCAGATATTGCTATCCCAGAACTTGAACCAAGGACCTTTAGCTTTAATTCGCCACACGGAGCTTGTCCAGTTTGCACCGGGCTAGGATCAAGGCTTGAGGTTGATCCAGAATTAGTTATGCCAAACGGCAAACTAACTATTGCCGAAGGAGCAATCAGGCCGTACAACCGTATCAGTGTAGATAATTGGCACCGTAAAAAACTTCAGGCTGTAGCTGATCGTTACGGTTTTAGCCTCCAGCTACCAACTTCCGAACTTAGCGCTGATCAACTGGATAAAGTACTGTACGGCACAGGTGATCAGACATATCGTATTAGCCTGGGCATGGGTCGGACCTTCAACACAACTTATGCGGGAGTTATACCAGATCTAGAAAGACGTCACCGCGAAACTGAAAGTGACTTTGTAAGGCGTGACATAGAAAGATACATGCAAGAAAAACCTTGTCATGCTTGCCAAGGCTTAAGACTTAAGCCGGAAGTCCTCGCGATAACAGTAGAAGGTCAATCAATAATGGATATTTGCGAGTTGTCTATTGATGACGCTTTAGGCTGGTTTACTAAACTTAAACTGACGGACACTGAACTAATAATAGCCAAGCTTATTCTTAAGGAAATTACGGCCAGACTAAACTTTCTAGTTGATGTGGGCTTGAACTATCTAAGTTTACTTAGGGGAGCGACAACCCTATCTGGTGGCGAGGCTCAGCGTATTAGACTGGCTACCCAAATTGGTTCTGGCCTGATGGGTGTTCTATATGTTCTAGACGAACCGTCTATTGGTCTGCATCAACGTGATAACGCCCGTCTTATTGCAACCTTAAAGCACCTTAGGGACCTCGGTAATACAGTTATTATTGTTGAACACGATGAAGAGACTATCCGTTCTGCAGATTTCTTAGTTGACATTGGTCCAGGTGCCGGTATCCATGGCGGACGAGTAACAGCCTCAGGCAGCCCTAGTGATGTTGCTAAGGCTAGCGGCAGCATAACGGCTGAATATCTAGCGCACAAAAAGTCTATAGCCAAGCCGAAAAACCGAAGAAAAGGTAATGGTAAGTTTTTGTTAATCAAGGAAGCTAGAGAAAATAATCTTAAAAACATTGACGTAGCTATCCCACTGGGTCAGCTAGTTGTTGTTAGTGGAGTATCTGGTTCAGGCAAGTCCAGTTTAATTAACGACATCCTTGCTAAAGAACTGTTAGCTAGATTGCATCGAGCTTCAGCCGCTTCGGGCAGGCATGGCGATATTGAAGGCATTGAGAACTTAGACAAAGCTATCATTATTGACCAATCACCAATTGGCCGGACGCCACGTTCCAACCCGGCTACCTATACTGGCTTATTTACACCAATTAGGGAGCTTTTTGCAGCAACACCAGAATCCAAATTAAGAGGTTACACTCCGGGTCGATTTAGCTTCAATGTTAAGGGCGGTAGATGTGAAAACTGTCAGGGTGATGGCATTATTAAGATTGAAATGCATTTTTTACCCGATGTTTATGTGCCTTGTGAAGTTTGCCACGGCAAAAGGTACAATCGAGAAGCCTTAGAAATCCATTATAAAGGTAAAACTATAAGTGATGTTTTAGAAATGACCTGCGAGCAGGCCTTAGAGTTCTTCACCAATATTCCAGCTGTCTTTAGAAAACTGCAAACTTTAGTAGACGTTGGTTTAGGCTATATTCAACTTGGGCAACCCGCTACCACGCTTTCAGGTGGTGAGGCCCAACGAGTCAAGCTAGCAACAGAGCTTGCTAGGCGACCAACTGGTAGGACGCTTTACATTTTGGATGAGCCGACAACTGGGCTGCATATAGACGATGTTAACAAGCTGCTCGGCGTTTTACATGCTCTAGTAGATAACGGCAACAGTATGGTTATAATTGAGCACAACTTGGATATTATTAAAAGTGCCGATTACCTCATAGACATGGGTCCAGAAGGCGGAGACAATGGCGGACAGGTTATAGCTAAAGGTACACCTGAAGACGTAGCGAAAGTTCAAGAGAGCTACACCGGCCAATTTCTTTCAAAAATACTCAGCTAATTATTTAAAGCATCTAGTATTATTGGGTTACATGCCTACTACTGAAAAGACTGGTGAGATTCGAGAAGTGGGCAAAGTGCTAGACGCATCTCGAGCACTGGCATTAGGCGAAACATCGTTGAGGCTATTTAAAGACTATTTTAGCTCTCAATTTTATCCAGTGAGACGAGTGATTTTTTTACCACGACCCTCAGACTTATATGACTCCACCTTGACTGGTTTAAACGGTGAGTTTCAGGCCGCCATAGACGACTGGCAAGCTATAACAGAGAGCCAGGACTATTTGTCAACTTTATTAAACAATCAAGAAATCGGCTACACTAACATACGTAGCAACATTGTCGTAGGTGATAACGCTGGCTGGCACATAGATGTCGATCGCGGTTATCGTTTAAGCGTTAACTTATCCTCATCTCCACTGTTACTGGGAGTAGCTACCGAGTGGTGCGACGAAGACTTTGAAATTAGAAGTAAAGTACCCACGTATGTACGACCTTCACCACGGCACGATCAGATGCTTACATACGCTACCGGTCAAGGCATTTTTATTGACAACAATTGTAGATACCAACAAATGGTGCCACACGAGAGCCATTTTATTCCCGCTAAAGTCCTACTGAGAACATTTGCAGACCCTACGTATTAGTCCGCTTCTTATGCCACCTCATGCCTAAATGAACTAGTGTCGGTATAACTGAAATAACAACTACGAACCCCACAACATAGAGCACATAGTGATCAATATTAGGCACCTTTTTGCCTAAGTAATAACCAAGTAAAGTAATAACAACTGCCCAGGAGATATCACCAATACTGTCAAATATTAAAAACCGGCCATAAGGCATCTTAGCTACACCGCCAAGTAAAGGTGTCAAGGTGCGGATAAAAGGCATATAGTGGGCTATTAAGACGGCCTTAGACCCATATTTATCAAAAAAACTTTCAGCCCTATTTACATGCTTAGGGTTAAATAGCACGCTGTCTTGGTTTTTAAAAACCCTCCTACCTAACTTACGGCCAATTATGTAAGCCGTGCTATCCCCAGTCGTAGCGGCAACAGCCCCGACAATTATTACAGATAGTAGTGGCAGTTTACCCAAAGATGCATAAACTCCTGCCGTAATAAGCAAGGTATCGCCTGGCAAGAAAAAGCCCAGAAACAACCCGACCTCAGAAAATAGGAACAAACCAATTAATAACAAGCCACCAGATTGAACTAGATGATTAATGTCAAACATGTTTTTGTTAGCCTACCAATGTAAACTGTAGAAAAGCTTATCCCAATTAACTAACTCAAGTCTAGTCAAAATCTCTTCTCTAAGGTATAATTAAGCAAACTTCAGAGGAGTAAAATAGCTAAATGGCAAATGATGTTATTGAGATTGAGCTCGAAAAACGAACAACCTTAGGCAAGGGCGTTAAACACCTTAGAGCGACTGGTAAGACCCCGGCCGTAATCCATAACCATGGTCAGGATTCAATTATCGTCCAAGGCGATAGCTTGATCCTATTAAAAGTTTATCGTCAGGCCGGTAAGCACCACACCATTGAAATTAAAACTGGCGGTAAAACTTATACAACCCTAATTAAAGATGCCGAGTTTGAACCAAGAAAACATCAGCTAAATCACATAGTTTTTAATGCTGTAGCCGCTGACCAAGTCGTTGAAGCTGAAGTACCCATCCATCCAAGATACGATGAAGGTAATGAATCTAGCCCAGCCGAACGAGCCGGGCTTATGGTCTTAAATAATCTGGAATCTGTAACCGTTGAAGCCCTGCCCAAAGATTTGCCAGATGTGCTGTACTATGACGGCGAAAAACTAGCTGAAGTTGGCGACCACGCGCTGGTCAGCGACTTAATAGTTCCATTAGGGGTTAGTGTTACTGATGAACCAGGCCAATCAATAGCCAGTGTCTTCGAGCCAAGTGCCGTAGCTGCTGCTAACGATGCTGCCGGTGGCACAGCCGAAGCCGAAGCTCCAACTGAGGAAGGCGAAGTAGCCGAAGGTGAAGAGGTAGCCGAAGGTGAAGAACACCCAGCTGAAGAGGTCGGCGAAGCTAAGTCTAAGGAAGGCTAAGGAAGGCTAAAGTCATGGAAGGATTACCTTATGACTTTGGCGTTGAAGATAAAGAAGAAGAGGGCGATGATGAAGACGTCGAAAAGAAAGATAAGCGTTCAACACTTAGCTTAATAGAATCTCTCAAGGTAGAACAAAAAGATAAGGATCAAAAACCAGAAAGACCGTCAAAGGCCGAACTTCTAGAGACCAATGAAGACGAATCTTTAGATAATGCGCCCGAACTAGACACTGAAGCACCACTAGACTATTTAAGTAAAGAAGAGCTTAAGGCTATAGCCCAGAGCATGGCCGAAGAGCGTTTAAATGAAATTCAAAATGCTGACGAAGTTGAATTAACTAGCGAAACGTTAGCAGCAGAGAGTTTTCTAGAGAACATTGAAGTTAGTGGAGATGTTGATCAAGCATATAGAGAAACCTTACAAGAGATTGGTGAAAACGTTACCAAATCTACACCTGAGCTGTTTAATGTGGAAAGCGAAACTGCTCTGCCGGTCGATCCAAGGAGCCTGCTAATTGACGCTAAAAACGAATTGACAGTTAATGTTTCAAATAAGTTCAAACAAACTAAAGAACCAAAGCAGTCTAAGGCAGCGGAAACAACTAAATCGGCTCAGCCCGAACTACTACAACCCGACAGTCATGAAAGAGGGATCATAGATTACCTGATTGGTAGACGGCACGGTCGGATTGCGGCTAATGGCAGACAAGAAATAATCGAAAAAAAACTAAGCAGAGAAGTAAGCCAGCTAAAACTTGAAATGGTCAGTAAAGAAACTCACGTTAGACAAATTGCCCACAACAGGGTCATTGAGAATCGCCGATCGCCATCTAGGAAAACCGAAAGTGAAACCGAAACAATTGGCAGGGTACTAATAAATTCAGAGCTGCCTGAGCGTCCGGTTGGTCATCGAGACGAGCTGGCTGGGATTAGTGCTCATACTATCAAGCATAACGAGCTGCTAAAAATCGCCTCAGCTATTAAGGTTGAAGGCAGCAGCCTTAAAAGCATCTATGAAACTCACTTAGTTGGCGAAAAAGGCTTACGCCGCATAGTAGCTGAATACCTCAGGGGAGGTAATTACGTAAAAACCTTAAAGAGTGAATTAATTGAAAAAGAAAAAGACTTTGAACGCGACCCCAGGCTTCGTGATCAGGGTTCTTCTAAGCCCATAGCCTCACTCAATAGCGAGCTAGAACAATTACTTCAAAAATCTGGCATTGACTGGGGTGAGCCGGCAACTATTGCTCAGGCAAAGGCTAAATCAGGTAATCTTCCAGCCTTAATAAAAGATATTAAATCACCTCCAAATCCACTAAGAAGAGTTGCTGATGTCATCTTAGTTGGCCTCATAGTGTCTATGGCAGTTGTTATAATCGTATTAATATTAACGAGATAAGGCCACGTGCAGAAGATCATCTTATACTATAAGTTTACAAACCTTGCTGACCCCAAAGCTATCATGCTTTGGCAGAAGAGTCTGACTGACAGCCTAGGCTTAAAGGGGCGAATTATTATCTCAAAAGATGGCATTAATGGTACTTTAGGTGGCGATATTAAAGTTGTTAAAGCCTACATTAAAGCTAACAAACAGTACGATCAGTTTAAAGACATTAATTACAAGTGGAGTGATGGCGAAGAGGCGGAATTCCCAAGAATGTCCGTTAAAGTTCGAGATGAAGTGGTAACCTTTAATGCTCAAGACGAACTCAAGGTTAATTCTCAAGGAGTAGTTGGTGGCGGCAAAAAGATCAAACCAGAAAAACTACATGAATTAGTATCATCTAAAGAAGTTGTCTTCTTTGATGGTCGAAGTAAGTATGAAGCTAACGTCGGCAGATTTAAAAACGCTATTACACCTGAAGTTAGAACAGCAAAAGACTTCATACCAATCTTAGAAAGCGGCCAATACGACCACCTAAAAGACAAGACTGTTATTACTTACTGTACTGGCGGTATCCGCTGCGAGATCCTTTCGGTGTTGATGAAGAATCGAGGGTTTAGTGATGTCTACCAGCTTGATGGTGGCATTGTAAAGTACGGCGAGAAGTATAAAGATGAGGGTCTCTGGGAGGGCTCGCTCTATGTTTTTGATGGTCGGATGGCTGTTAGGTTTTCAGAAAAGTCAAAAAATGTTGGTAGTTGCATTCACTGTCAGGCTAAAACCAGTAACTATGAAAACTGTGCCCTAAAAAGCTGCAATGACCTGGTTCTAATATGTAAAGACTGTCTGAAAAACTCAGTTAATCTCTATCACAGCATCGACTGCAAGCGCCAAGCTACTCTAGCCCTAGACCCTTTGCCAGCATAGAATATATTTAGTGAACAAGAATTTACAAGATAAGCTTAAGACCCTTCCAGCTTCACCTGGCGTATATTTCCATCGCTCTAAGGATGATGAGATTATCTATGTCGGTAAGGCTGCTAATTTAAGAAACCGAGTTCGTCAATACTTTCAGCCTTCAAAAAACCATGACCCAAAGACAATCGCTCTAGTTCAAGAAATAAATGATGTCGATTGGATGGTTGTCGACAGCGAGATTGAAGCCTTGTTCTTAGAAGCAGAGATGATCCGACGCTATATGCCGAAATTCAATATTTTGCTTCGAGACGATAAATCTATGGTTTACTTAAGAATAGATTACGACAGCGACTATCCAACCGTCTCTACCACTAGGAGACCTCTAGATGACGGCGCTAAATACTTTGGCCCGTTTCTAAGCGCTAATGCCCTACGCCAGGCACTAAAGTATTTAAGACGAGCTTTTCCCTATGCAATAAAGAGATCACCGAGTCAAAAAAGAGCTAGCCTTTATTATCACCTAGGGCTAGATCCTGGACTTGAAGAAGGCCGGACAACTCTTAAAGACTATCGAGCTAACCTCAGAAAACTAATGGCCGTAATCTCTGGTCGTAAAAAACAGATATCGGCTGAACTTAAAAAAGAAATGAACAGAGCCGCTAAAAAACAAGACTTTGAGACAGCGGCTAAATACCGCAATCAATTATTAGCTCTAGAAAACCTCAGTAGACAAGTTATCTTTTCAGACAAGGAGTTTTTAGACTTAACTAAAGACCATGCTTTAAGTGAATTGGTAGACTTGCTGAATCTGGCTAAGTTTCCGCGGACTATTGAAGCCTATGACATCAGCCATATGCAAGGCAGTGATGTAGTAGCTAGCATGGTTGTTTTTA
>DAHVAE010000010.1 GCA_027314795.1 Candidatus Saccharimonadota bacterium | reverse complement strand
CGCCGACCAGGCATTAAATAGAGCGGCAATGATAGAGAAAGATATTATTAACACCAACATCTAACCTAATCACATACCTTAAATGCTATGATTATAGCGTGAACTTAGCCCACTACAAGGCAAAGATCGAGCTGGGTTTAACTATGTATTTAGATAAACAAATAAAAACAGCTCCGAGCAACGAAGCAATATTACTCCTCACAAGATTAAAAAAAGTCATCAAAACAGGCGGTAAAAGATTCAGACCATCACTATTTTTCTTAACATATAAAGCCTATGGTGGTGATGCTGAATGTATAAGTATCGGGCTGGGCTTAGAGCTGTTTCACCAAGGCCTCTTAATTCATGATGATTTAATAGACGAGGATCTTTTAAGACACGGCAAACCAAACATTATTGGTTTATATAAAAAGGATAACAGCTTAACTAATGAAGCCTATGCCATGGGTTTACTAGCTGGCGATCTACTGCTTACTCTTGTCAGTGGGGTAATACTAGAAGGTAAAGATTTGTCTGCTAAAAATAAGCTCCATGTACTAGGGCTATTTCAAAAAACAACCAATGACGTTATTTTCGGTCAACAACTAGACCTGCTAAATCATGGTAACCATACCAAAAAACACATTTTAAAAACAGCTAAATATACGACCGTGTTACCAATGGTCATAGCTGCCAGCCTGCTTAACATCAAGAAGTTGGAAATTAAAAAGATCAATAACTTTGCTGAGGTTTTCGGTATGTACTATCAACTGGTAAACGATTTTAACGATTATTTCAAAAAAGATCATGGAGTTTATAAGCTTAAAGACTTTAAAAGCGGCAAGCTAACCTACCCATACATTCTCGCTCACGAACTAGTTAACTCACGCAAACTTATGTATCTTAAAAAACATTTCTCAAAGAATTTATCACTTAACCAAGAACTTAAAGTGTTGGATATTTTGCATAATGCAGGCGTCGAACAAGCCAGCCGAGACTTCCTTCAAAAATATCACGCCAAGTCAATTTCACTACTAAATAAATTAGAGATTAAAGATAAATCCCAGTTGCTCGCTCTGACAGAAAGTATCAAGGTATAATTAAGTAAGCAGATGTTAATTAGGAGCATAAAATGAGCGGTCACTCCAAGTGGTCAACGATTAAACGTCAAAAAGGTGCCAAGGATGCTACCCGTGGCGCTACCTTTACAAAGCTTGGTAATGCTATTGCTATTGCTGCTAGAAGTGGAACTGACCCAGATACTAACTTTTCATTACGTCTGGCTATCGACAAAGCTAAATCATCTAATATGCCGATGACTAATATCCAGCGCTCTATTGATCGAGTAAAAGATAAGTCTGCCGATCAACTTCAGGAAGTCTTATATGAAGGCTATGGCCCAAGCGGCGTAGCCATTATGGTTGAAGCAGCCACAGATAATCTGAATCGTACCTATCCAGATGTTCGCTTAGCTTTTACAAAACACGGAGGCAACATGGCTGAAAAAGGAGCGGTTGCTTTCCAATTTGATAGAAAAGGCCAGATTCGAGTAAAGGGCAAGGGTGACGAAATTGAATTAGCCGCTATTGAAGCTGGAGCTGATGATGTTTTTTCTGAAGACAACGAAACGGTTATTTATTGTAACCCAAGCAATTTATCTAAAGTCAGAGACAATTTAACTGCCGTTGGCCTTGAGGTTGTAGAAGCTGAGCTCAGTTACATACCTAATAGTTCAGTGGAGATTAAGGATAGAGACACTGCCGGTAAGATTATGAGACTCATGGAGGCTCTTGAAGACCTTGATGATGTTACCAATACTTACGTCAACTTTGATATATCCGAGGAATTTTTAAATGTATAACAAAGAACTAGAGTTTGCTAAAAACCTTGCTACTAAAGATGCAGGTAAAATTATGAGACATTACTTTAAGGCTGAAGACAAAAATGTTGTATGGAAAAAAGATAACACACCTTTAACCCAAGCTGATACAGAGGTAAATAGAAAAGTTATCGCAATGGTTAAGCAGCACTTTCCAGAACATGGAGTAATTGGCGAGGAAGAAAGTTATGAGCCAGAAAGGCAACTAGTTTGGGTAGTCGACCCAATTGACGGGACAGTCCCATTTAGTTTAAGTATCCCAATCAGTACCTTTTCGCTTGCTCTAGTTGATAGAAAAGATGGGCAGCCACTTGTTGCAGTAGTTTTTGATCCATATCTTGATCACCTATATTTTGCTGAAAAAGGCAGTGGTTCGTATTTGAATGGCCAAATATTAAAGACATCTGAAGTATCCGACTTTAAACGAGGCTATTTCTATATTTCTGGCGATCCAGCTATCTACGATGTCGGTAAATGGATTAAGGTAATTACAAAAAAAGGCGGCAAATGCATGAATTTAATCTCTTTTGCATATAGCGGCGTAAAAGTTGCTTGTGGCGGCCAATTAACTGCAGTCTGTATGAGTTATGGGTCACCGTGGGACTCAGCTGCCGTGGCTTTAATAGTTCAAGAAGCTGGAGGAGTCGCTACGGATTTAGATGGTAAGGAGCGTCGCTATGATCAATTTGCAAACGGAATATTACTTTCAGCTAATAAGACGATTCACAGCAAAGTAATAGACTTAATAAAAACTAACAAGACATGAGAGTAATGGGCATTGACCCCGGAACAGGAATTCTCGGCTTTGGGGTCATTGATGTTGACAAAAATCATCAACTAGAACTTGTTGATGCTGGCGTTATTAGAACGCCAGTTAAACAAAGCGATGATCTAAGGCTTAAGACTATTCATGATGAGCTTACTAATATTATTCAAGAAACTAAGCCAATAGCTATGGCTGTTGAAAAACTGTTCTTTGCTAAAAACGTAACCACTGCTATGAGCGTTTCTCAAGCTAGAGGCGTGGTCTTACTTTGCGGTAGGCAGGCGGGTCTAGAAATATATGAATATACACCACTACAAATAAAACAATCACTAACTGGTTATGGTCGAGCTGAGAAAAAACAAATTCAAGAAATGGTGAAAACACTCCTGAAACTTCAAGAAGTACCTAAGCCTGACGATTGTGCCGATGCCCTGGCTGCTGCAATCACACACTCCATGATCACTCGCTTTTAACTGTTATACTATCTGTAGATGATAGCATCGTTAAAAGGTGAAGTTACTGGTAAATCTCTTAACCAAGTTATAGTTGAAGTTAACGGCATTGGTTATAGCCTATATATTAGTGCTCAAGAATATGATGAATTAAAAGTTGGTGAAAAATATAAACTTTTTATATACGAGAATATTAGAGAAGATGCCTATGATCTTTTTGGTTTCATTAACGAACAATCTAAAAAGCTGTTTGAGCTTTTAATCAGCGTTAAAAATATTGGGCCAAAAGCAGGCCTAGCCATATTAAGCGTCGATTCTGCAGAAAGATTAAAAACGGCTATAGCTTCGGGAAATGTAGCCTTACTTACGTCAGCAAAAGGTATTGGTAAGAAAGCTGCCGAACAAGTCATTGTTGAACTTCGAGATAAAGTTGGTTTATTTTCAACGGCCGAAGCTGAGGACATAATTTCCAGAGGGGCCATAGATCAATCAGATGAGGCCTTGCAGGCTCTAGTTAAATTGGGCTATAGCGAACAAGATGCCGCTATTTTCTTAAAGCATGTTGACCCTAAGTTACCAGTTGACGAGAGATTAAAGATGGCACTTAGGGGGTCTCACAAGTGAACGTGCCCAATATAAAACTAGCAGATGGCATGGAAATGCCCCAATTAGGACTTGGTCTGTACCAAGTGCATGACCAGAAAGCACTTAAGCTTGCCGTAAAAACAGCCATTAAAGCCGGCTATAGACTTTTTGATTCTGCCCAAGCTTACGGCAATGAAGCGATATTGGCCGAAGCTCTAAAAGAATCAAAAGTTAAAAGAAGTGAGGTCTTTATAACTACTAAAATTGCAGTCAGTAATTTTGGCTATAACAAAACAATCTCAACGACTCAGCAGTCATTAAAGAAATTACAAACAGAATATATAGATCTTATGCTGCTCCACTTTCCAGTTACGTTATTGCGAAAAAAATCCTGGCAAGCCTTAGAAAAGCTTAAAAAGGATGGCCTACTAAAATCTATTGGCGTCAGTAACTATACTATAAGGCACCTTGAGGAAATAAAAGACTACGCCAGTGAAATGCCAGTTGTTAATCAAGTTGAACTCCATGTCTTTTTGCAGCAACCTGAGTTAATAGAGTATTGCAACAAGGAGAATATCCAAGTTGAGGCTTACTCTCCGCTAGCCCGAGCCAGCGCTATGGACGATCCAATTGTTAAAGCTATAGCAAAGAAGTATTCCAAGAGCTACGCACAGATTATGCTTCGCTTTTTAATTCAGCTCGGTTTAATCGTTATTCCTAAGTCAGTTACACCAAAACGGATTGAAGATAATATAAACATCTTTGATTTTAAGTTAAGCAATGAAGACATGAAGCTGTTAAAAGGACTAGATCGCAATTACAGAACTTGTTGGAACCCCACTCTAGTGCCATAATTTGAACATATGATTGATCGTATTACAAATACAACTTCTGAGGGTGATGAAGATAAAGTCTTAGAAGATACCCTCAGGCCAAAAGACTTTAAAAGCTACATTGGCCAAGTTAGATTAAAACAAAACTTAAAACTTGCAATTGATGCCGCCAATAAAAGGCAAGAACCACTAGACCATGTGCTTCTTTATGGTCCTCCTGGTTTAGGTAAAACTACCATGGCCAATATTATAGCTAACGAAATGGGTGCTCAAATACGGGTGACTTCAGGACCTGCTATAGAAAGAGCAGGCGATTTAGCAAGCTTACTGACTAACCTCAAAGACAATGACATTTTATTTATAGATGAAATCCATAGGCTCAACCGTTCAGTAGAAGAAGTACTTTATTCAGCCATGGAAGATTTTAAATTAGACATAGTAGTTGGCAAAGGGCCTAGTGCCAGATCTCTAAGATTAGACCTTCCAAATTTCACAATTATCGGGGCTACCACTAGAGCTGGTGCTCTTTCTGCCCCACTTAGAGACCGCTTTGGCATAATTCATCGCTTAGAGTTTTATACACCTGAAGAGATCGAAGCTATCATTAATCGAGCTGCAAAAATACTTAAAGTAACAATAGACAAGGAAGCACCGAAGTTACTGGCGACCAGATCACGCTTAACTCCAAGAATAGCTAACAGACTGCTTAAGCGAGTTAGAGACTATGCGGATGTAAACGGAGACGGTATTATTGATACTTCCATGACCTCTAAAGCCTTAGAGTTACTAGAAGTAGATGAGATTGGTCTTGACCCAATTGATCGGATCTTACTAAATGCCATTATTGACCACTATAACGGCGGACCAGTTGGTGTTGAGACTCTAGCCGCTATAACGGCCGAAGAAAGATCAACGATTGAAGACTTTATAGAGCCATATTTAATGCAGATAGGCCTACTTGAGCGTACGCCACGAGGGCGTAAAGTCACGCCTAAAGCCGTCAAACACTTAAAAGGAATTGAGCAGTTAAAGCTAGCCTGAGCCTAAGTTTTTCTTAACGTAAGTTTTTTGTCCGTTGACCGTACCTTCAAAGGTGGCAGTAAGAGTATACTTGGCACAATTAGTATCCTTCGATTCGCAAGAGTTACCGTTACTATCCGTAACTTGGTAAGCAATGACCTTGGCTGCAGGTGCTGGTGCTAGTGTCGCATCAGCTACATTTTGGTCAGCAGCCGAAGGGTCAATCATATCCTTTGGGTTTAAGTTTGGCATATTCTTATCTCGCCAGCTTAAACTATTAATATCTTTTAGTGATGGGTAAAAGCCATTCTGGCTATAAAAAGCTTCAAGTTGTGTTTGCAGCCCCTGCACATCAGTTTCTCTTTTTGAGTTCCTTTGTTTTACCTGGATACCGCTCCAGGTTGATATAACAATTGCAGCTAGTATCCCTATAACTACAATGACTATTAATAGCTCAATAACTGTAAAGCCGTTTTGTTTTTTGTATAGTTTTATCATTCTGTAACTATTTTATTACCACAAGCACTTCTTTAGCAAGGCTGGTTAGCTTTTTAGACTACAAATTTTAGTAACAATTTTAATTTTTCACTAAAGTGTTAAATAGTTAAAATTAGTCAGAAATATTAAAAACCAACTAAACATTAGCAGTTTATTTATATTAATAGTTTCAGTTATAGTACATGTAGCTTTTGTTATGGAGGAGTAATGAGCGATAAAACTGTCAAAGAGGATAAAAGCAAGGCTTTAGGTTTAGCCCTTGATCAAATTGAAAAACAATTTGGTAAAGGTTCAATAATGAAATTAGGCGAATCAACTCACGCTGTTGTTGAGACTGTACCTACAGGTTCACTATCACTTGATCTGGCTTTAGGTGGGGGGTTACCGAAAGGTCGAGTAGTTGAAATATATGGTCCAGAAAGTTCAGGTAAGACTACCGTAACGCTTCATGCTATAGCTGAAGTCCAAAGAGCTGGTGGTACGGCCGCCTTTATTGATGCAGAACATGCACTTGATCCAGCTTATGCCAAACGTATTGGTGTGGATATAGAGAACTTATTGCTTAGTCAACCAGATAACGGCGAACAAGCACTTGAAATTGCCGAGACCTTAGTTAGATCTAACGCCGTCGATTTAATTGTTATTGATTCAGTGGCAGCTCTTGTACCTAGAGCTGAAATTGAAGGCGATATGGGTGATTCCTTGCCCGGTCTACAAGCTAGGCTGATGAGTCAAGCATTGCGCAAACTAACAGGCGTAATTAGCCGGTCCAAAACTACGGTTATCTTTATAAATCAAATACGTATGAAGATTGGCGTAATGTTTGGTAACCCTGAAACTACAGCTGGTGGTAATGCTTTAAAGTTCTATGCTTCTGTCAGGATGGATATACGGAGAATCGGTCAAATCAAGCAAGCTGACAAAGTCATCGGCAACCGTACTAAGATTAAGATAGTCAAAAACAAGATAGCACCACCATTTAAAGAAGCTGAGTTTGACATTATGTACAACAAGGGAATCTCACAATCTGGTGATGTACTTGATTTAGCCGCAGCCAGAGATATTGTTGAGAAATCTGGTGCTTGGTATGCCTACAAAGGTGAAAAAGTCGGACAGGGTAGAGAAGCTACAAAAGCCTATCTTGAGGAGCACCCTAAGCTTATGGACGAGCTTATTAAAGCCGTTATAGCTGCCGCCTCCAAAGATGAATAGATAGATATGCAAATCACTAAAATTGCAAAGATCGGCAAAGAGGACAAGTTTGCTGTCTTTGTAAATGGAGTACTTAAAATCTTTTTATCTGGTCAGTCTATTCTTGACAGTGAACTTAGTGTTGGTCAGGAGATCACCGACGAAAAGCTTGAAGACCTAACAGCAGTTGCTAGTGTTGACCAGCTATATTTAAAAACTCTTAAATATCTAAGTATTAGGCTTAGAAGTGAAGGTGAGATTAACCAATATTTAAAGCGTAAGGGAGCTAGCCTAGAACAACAAAAAACCATATCGAATAGACTTAAAGCAATGGATCTTATTAACGATGAACGATTCGCTGAAGCCTTTATTCACGATAAGCTAATGCTGTCGCCATCGTCGAAACGAAAAATAACCTATGAGCTAAAAAAGAAACACCTTGCTGAAGATATAATTAAGAACTCACTTACTAATGACCAAATATCTGACGAAGATAACTTAAAGAAAATGATTGCCCTAAAGAGACGACAAAGCAAGTACCAAGATGACCTTAAATTAATGCAGTACTTGGTTAGAAATGGATTTAACTATGGCGATGTTAAACGCGCTATAAGTTACGAAAATGATAGCTAAACAATACTTGCTTTTGCTTGGGCTGGTACTGCATCAAGTAGGTCGTTAATAATGATCCGTTTAGGAGTAATCTCGTTTATCTGACTTCTATCTATAATTAAACTTCCACCGCTAAAATTCTTATATATTGGCTGGGTTACATATAACTTTTGAATAAACATTGACTCAATTTCACCGGCATAGTCAGTAACCTTACCTACCTTTTGACCAGATATTGTTTCAACTTGTTTGCCAACGGGTTCAAAGTTGATGTTCAAGATTTCTTTAAGTCTTATTAAATCTTCAACCGGACTTAATACGTCATGGTCGTTAACGATATATCCTGTGGGCAATATCTCTCTAATATCCTGGTGAAGTAATATAAGCTGGCTTTTCTTATGATATCTATCCAGGCAGTAAAAACCTTCAATCTTTAGGTTATTTGGATTAATTATAGGTCTTACAACACTAGCAATCGGCGTGTTAGTTCTTAGTGATAAGACCTGCTTATTCACTAAATCCTTACTTAATATCAACATACTTAAAGTATAACCCTTCTTGATAGAGTTCTTTTTGCTAGTTAATATTTAAAGCTATGGGATCACTATGTCCAATAAGTCTGACTACAAGGTCAGCCGATCATACTATTAAAGTCGGTCAGTCTATAGGTTCACACTTAAAAGGCGGTGAGGTAATTGAACTAACTGGTGATTTAGGCAGCGGCAAGACCACTCTTATTAAGGGGCTAGTGGCTGGCGCTGACAGCCAGGAACTAGTGTCTAGCCCGAGCTTTACTATCTGTAATGAATACATTAGCCCAAAGTTTAAAATCTATCATTTTGATTTTTATAGACTTAGTGACCCCGGCATAATAAAGCGTGAACTAGTGGAAGTCATAAATTCACCAAATAACGTTATAGTCATTGAATGGCCAGAAGTGATTGAAAACATACTGCCAAATAAGAGACTAATTATTAACATGTCGCTAACTAAAGGAGGCGATCGGCTTATTAAGCTTGGTTACCTAAATGACTTAAACTATCTAATAAAGGATTTATTATGATAATTCTAACTATTAAAACTGACCAACCAGAAAGCGAGTTTGCCATCTATGAAGATTATCAACAAATTGCCGATATTAAATATCTGGCCCATCAAGATCTAGCTAAAACAATTCATAGTAAAATAGCTGAGATTTTAAAGGCCAAAAATCTAGACTGGCCAAACCTGGAAGGCATTGTATGTTTTAAAGGGCCGGGTAGCTTTACGGGACTTCGTATTGGCATAACAGTTGCCAACAGCCTAGCTTATGGCTTAAACATTCCAATTATCGGTGACTCTGGAGACGATTGGATAAAAAAGTCTATAACTAAACTTCTTAAAAACCAAAATAACAAAATAGTTTATCCATTTTATGGAGCAGAGCCTAATATAACGCAGCCTAAAAAATAGTTTATCCACAGTTTTAACTGCTGCTATACAAAATATGTATGTTTTTTGTAAATTTTAGTTATAATTACTACAAATGCCGAATAAGACTAAAAAGAAGTCTAAAATCGTAAGTCAAACAGTAGGATTTAAAAAACTAAAAATCCGTAAATCTAACTTTTTACTAGTAGTTATCTTGGTGGCTATTGTCGGAGTCTATTTTATCTACAAATCATTTGCAGATGCGAGTGTACAGGTCAACTTTCCTCCAGTGGGTATAGCTGGTGCTGGCTCCAATGACGGTTACTGGATGGCGGCAAGCGATGGTGGTGTTTTCACCCAAGGCAACACTAGTTTTCTTGGATCAATGGGCGGACAATCTTTAGCTGCCCCTGTTGATGGCATAGTCAGTGAGCCTGCTGGTAGTGGTTATTGGCTAGTTTCTGAAGATGGCGGTGTCTTTGCTTTTGGTTCAGCTAAATATTACGGCGGTACACCAGCCTTAGCTAACGGTAATTTTAATCCAGCCTTAAAAGGCACTGTGTTTGATGATGGTGAAATTATTGTGGCATTAATTCCAACTAGAGACGGTGGAGGTTATTATCTCGTAAGTAACTATGGACGTGTCTGGGCTTATGGCGATGCCGCTAATAGTGGCTGTGGTGGTTTGGTTATACCTGGTTGTGACGGCTCTCAACCGACCTGGAATGGTAGTGATGAGCCATATATAATCAGCGCTACTTACGATCCTTCTAATAATGGTTTTTGGCTGGTAAGCATGTTTGGGAATATATATGCTTATCAAGGAGCTCCGTATGAAGGTGGTAGTCCTAATGTAGCTAATATTGTAGGCATGGCGTCCTCATCAACCGGCAATGGCTATTGGCTGGTGGGTTCTGATGGTGGCGTATATGCTTACGGTGACGCTAATTTTTATGGATCAATGGGCGGACAGACGCTTAATGCTAAAGTTGTAGGCATGGCAGCCACCAGTAACGGACAAGGATACTGGTTGGCAGCTGCTGACGGCGGTGTCTTTGCTTTTGGTAATGCCCAGTTTGAAGGCAGGGTGAGCTATACGCCTCCGCCGCCTCCTCCGCCCTCTGCAACACCACCAACCCCATCACCTACTGGTTCCAATACGTCGTCGACGGTAACACCACCTTCTAGTAGTGGTGGGTACAATCCACAAGGTGTTCAGGCAGCAAGTACCGGTAGTACCCAAAGCTTATCACCTCCTCCGACAAATGCTCCAGCACCTCTTGCTTTACCACCAAATATGGTGCCTGATACCCATAGTCTTTACGGACAGCAGTTAATTAATAAAGTAGATCAGCAACTAGGCTTAGGCTTTCTCTCAAGCCTAAACCCGGGCTCATCATTAAGCAAGAATGTAGAAACCTTAAATAAAGGTTTACCTAACGTACAAACAGGCACCTTTAACTTTACCGGAAACAATACATCATCGAATTCAGCATCAAGTAGCCCTGCATATAATAGTGGCGGATGCCTTATTAGAGTTTGTGGGCCATCAATATGAAAAAATATATATTAGCATTAACACTTATCATAGTCTTAGGAGGCGGTATATATGCTGCTCATCATTATTTATGGTTATTTACACCAGCCTATTCAGAACATCAAACCCTTCAACAGTTCTTATCTGACGTAAGTCATAATAAGCTAACAAGTGCTTACAGTCTAACAAGTCAGACTTTTCAATCTAAAAATAGTTTAACTACTTTCCGCCAAGATTTTAGTTTGATTGACAATGACCAGTTCTCTGTAAATTATAAACAGTACACTGTAAGTCAAAATAAAATTAGTATTGTCGCCATAGTGCACGATAACACAGCTAACGATTATGTACTTATTGGCGCCAATGTTCTTAAGTCTAATAAAAATACCTTAGACTCCGTAATTGCTAGTTTGCAAACCTAAGTGATACTAATTGTGCCTACAATAGTTCTAGCTGTCTTATAATCTATTCTGGCTTTTGAATTTGCTGCGTAGATAAATATCGTTTGCCAGACACCGTTATATTTGAAATTACTTAAAATAATATTTCTTGAAAGAGAAGCGCATACCGGGAATGAATCCTGGCGAATAACTGTCATAAAGGCTACAATAATCCCACTATATTCCGTGTTACAATTTTCGTTTTGAAGTGCTGGGTACGCGGTTACGGCAACCTTAGTGTTATTAGGTATGTTATACCCAACCAGAGTATTAAAACCATTAACATTTACGGTTGTAGTGTATTTATCAAACATAAAATTATAAGTATAGCCATCGTGCTTAATGCTATCCATTGCATAGACTTCATTACCTGTTCCGGATAGCAATTTTATGCTTACAAATACTATTGCTGCTATTACTAAGACTCCAAGCATAATAAGGCCAATTCTTAAAAGTTTTTTCTTGTAATGATTAGTCTTTTGCTCAATAATTACTTGATCAGCAACTGATGAGTCGGTATACATTATAGGTTTTTCTGGTTTTTTATTCTTTTTGGTTGACCACCAATCAGTGAAGTTAAACTTTTGTTCATTAGCCTTAGGTATCTGGCGATCATTTTTAGGAATAGGTTTTTCTGGACTTTGGTTTTGCTGGTATTCTCGATCATTAAAAGCCTCTATGGGCTTATTCATATTGCTATCAGCTGGATTTGATGTCGACCGAGGCTGTTTATTAGTTTGTTCTGCCATTGGTATATCTATAGGCTTAGAATGATTAATGTAAAGCAGAACTTCATCTGAATTATCTGTACTGGGCTTTTTTGATGAGTCTGGAGATTGCATATCAGTTATAAAAAATAAACAGTATTACTTGTATCAATAATTATAGTACGTGAAGTTCAAGCTTTAGCGCAAACAAGTTGCTTTGCATTTGTCTAAAGTTTTTTATTGCCAGAGATTCAATAAGTATGTATTATCCTATTAAGGAATTATCGTTGATCTTTTTCAAGCGACAAATCCGAAGAGGTTATTTGTTATTAGATATATTGTAGGTAAGAAAGAGGAACTAGAGAAGTGATAGCGAAGTTCCTACCCTAACCTACTAAAAGGGAGGAAGTATGCTTTACGTCGTATTTGCGATTGTTGGGCTTGTTGTTGGTTTTGCTGCCAATATGATTGTTGCTAAAAACCGGATGTCATCAGCCGAAGATAATGCCAAAAAAGAACTTGAAAAAGCTAAAAAAGAAGCAACTAAGCTTGTTGATCAAGCTAAAGAAGAGGCAAATAAGTCTATTGAAGAAGCTAAAAAAGAAGAACAAACCAGACGCAAAGAGCTAAAAGATATTGAGCAGCGTCTAGTCGCGCGTGAAGAAACACTAGACAAAAAGATAGATGAACTAGATAAACGGACGGAGAAAGTTAGAGGCTCAGAAGACGAGATCGAACAACTTAAAAATGAAATAAGGGACATACGTGTTAAACAGCAAGATAAGCTCGAAAAGATAGCTAAACTAACTAAAGCAGAAGCTGCCGATAAGTTAATGCAGATGACTGAACGCGACATAAAAGAGGACCTAGTTGGACTAGTTAATAAACTACAAACTGAAGCTAAAGATAACGCCGAAGAACAGGCAGGCTTAATTATTACTACCGCCATGGAACGCATGGCCAGTGAAGTTACAGCGGAGCGCACTATCACCTCAATTAAATTAGAAGATGAGGAGATGAAAGGACGGATTATAGGCAAAGAGGGTAGAAATATCCAAGCCTTACAGCGGGCTACTGGTGTAGATATCATGGTTGACGATACACCAGGTTACATTGTGTTAAGCAGTTTTGACCCGGTCAGGCGAGAGGTTGCTCGCCAAGCCCTAGAAATGTTAGTGAAGGATGGTCGTATTCATCCTGGTCGTATTGAAGAGGTTGTAGAGAAGGCTCAAAAGAACGTCGAAAAAGACGTTGCTAGGGCAGGTGAAGATGCCGCTAGAGAAGTCGGAATTATCGGCATACCAAAAGAGATACTTCATCTTTTAGGTGAACTTAAATATCGAACTAGTTATGGCCAAAACGTACTCAAGCACAGTACTGAGATGGCTCACATGGCTGGTATTATTGCCGAAGAAGTCGATGCTAACGTTAAAACTGCAAAGTATGCTGCTCTTGTTCACGATATCGGTAAAGCGCTAACTCATAAAATTGAAGGCAAACACCATCATATTTCAGGCGAGGTGTTGCGTAAGTATGGTGCTCCCGAGGAGGTTGCTCTTGCTGCTGAACAGCATCACGATGATATGCAGGCGACAAGTGTTGAAGCCCTAATAATAAGGGTAGTAGACGCTATCAGTGCTTCTAGGCCCGGTGCAAGAAATATTAGCGCCGAGAACTTTGCTGAGCGCATGAAAGAACTTGAAAACGTTGCCAATAGTTTCCCTGGCATAGATAAATCTTATGCAATTAGTGCTGGTCGTGAGGTTAGGATATTTGTTAAGCCACAGCAGATTGACGATTTATCCGCCATTAAACTATCTAGAGACATTGCTAATAAGATTGAATCTACAATGCAATATCCCGGCACTATCAAGGTTAATGTAATTCGTGAAACCCGAGCTGTAGAATTTGCTAAGTAGGTTATTGTGAGGTTACTTTACATAGGGGACATAATGGGCGAGCCCGGGGTTGACGTTGTTCAAAAAATACTACCAGTTTTAAAAACTAAAGAAAACATTGATATAGTTGTTGCTCAATCAGAAAATGTTACCGAGGGCAAAGGTATATCCAGTAGTGACTTTAAAAAACTGCAAACTATCGGCATAGACTTCTTTACCGGCGGTAATCATAGCACAGCAAAGGCAGATATAATAGCCAGTCTTAATGATCCTAACCAACCAATTATCAGACCGGCCAACTATCCAGAAGGTACGCCTGGCTTAGGTTATAAGTATTTGCAGACAAAAAATGGTCAAATATTGTTTGTATGCCTACTTGGCCAAATTGTAGGCAAAGATGCCGAAAAACTAACTAACAACCCGCTCAAGACTATTGACACAATACTTAAGGAGCAACAAAGCGTTAAAAGAGTTGCAACTCTAGTTAACTTCCATGGTGACTATTCTAGCGAGAAAGTCGTGATTGGGCACTATTTAGACGGCAAAGTAAGTGCAGTTATAGGTGATCACTGGCACGTTCCAACTGCTGATGGACGAGTTTTACCTAAAGGCACAGCCCATATTAGTGACGTTGGTATGTGCGGGGCATTTAACTCATCGTTAGGTGTAAAATTATCTGTTATTATTAATCGTTGGCGAAACGGAACTATAGCTAAAAATGAGCTCGAGACAGTCGGTCTTAAGCAGTTTAATGCCGTCGTAATAGACATTGACGAAAGTAATGGGCTCGCGACAAGTATTAAGCAAGTTCAAGAAGTGAT
>DAHVAE010000101.1 GCA_027314795.1 Candidatus Saccharimonadota bacterium | reverse complement strand
AACCTCAGTATCTTATGATAATGCCCTAAAAGAAGCGCTTGGCTATGGGTGGATAGATGGTCAGAAGCAATCTTATGATAATGAGTATTGGCTGCAAAAGTTTACTCCACGAGGGACAAAAAGCATTTGGTCAAAAGTAAACGTTATCAAAGCAGAAGAGCTAATTAAGTTAGGCATGATGCAAGCACCTGGAAGCAAAGCGATTGAGTTAGCTAAAAAAGATGGCAGATGGAAATCGGCATATGACTCACCTAGTGTAGCAACAGTACCACTAGACTTCCAGGAAGCATTAGAAGAAAACCCCAAAGCTAAACAATTTTTTGAGACACTAAATAAAGCAAATACATACGCCATATATTGGAGAATCCATACCGCCAAAAAATCTGAAACGCGGAAAGCAAGAATTAAAAAATTTATAGATATGCTAAACAGGGGCGAGAAACTTCATTAGTAGGTGAGTTTTTTAGTAAATTAGTCCACCTAATTATTTCCCTAGCTAAACTCCTATAAATCGGACCCCTTAGGGTCACCATGATTGAATTTACTGTTTGTACCCATTTTTATCATCTATAATCTGTCAATTTTTGAGATTCTAAAAATAGACACCTAAAGCGGTAATTTATAATTTCACAGGTTTTATATCTGTTATTTAAGTTCGATTCTGGTATGGTCTAAATTATTAGTGAGCTATCATTAGTCTATGATTATCCATGCACTTGGCCATGCCTTAAAACTAGCTGGTTCAATGACTTGGGAGATTTTATGGGCGTTAATTCTTGGTTTTATATTATCCGCGATAGTTCAAGCTGTTGTACGCAGAAAGACTATTACGAAATTACT
>DAHVAE010000100.1 GCA_027314795.1 Candidatus Saccharimonadota bacterium | reverse complement strand
GAACGCTATCCAAGCGCCGATGTGACCCGCAACTTGATCCTGGCCACGGAGCAGTCCGGCAAGTCAGACATCGAATCCCTGACGCCCCGGGGATTCGAAGTGCTGCGCCTGCTGGTGCGAGGTGAGACGCTCAAGAGCATCGGTGCGAAGCTCGGCCTCTCGGACAAGACCGTCGCCCACCATAAATCCGCCATCCGCTAGAAGCTCGGCGCGAAGAACGCCGTGCAGCTCACGCGCCTTGCGCCGCACCACGGGTTCCTCCCCTGAGGCTCCGGCGCCGGCGCGCCGGCGCCACACCAATCTTGCGGTGCGGAGGCCCCGAACAGCAATGCCCACGGGGACGCCGCTCGCAATTGATCCAACTGTGCCACGGGTTCGCGGGCTTTGGGCGGTTTCCAGGGCTGCACCGTCTGGCGGAGAGGGTGGGATTCGAACCCACGGTCCTCTTGCGAGGACGCCGGTTTTCAAGACCGGTGCAATCAACCGCTCTGCCACCTCTCCGCAGCGCAGCCCCATTGAGTCGCGGATGCTAGCAGATAGCACCCGCGCCAGCGCAGTCCAATATATTGGACTTTCCAGACTTCGTCCAGCATTATAGACGCCATGAATCTGGCAAGCCTCGGCCGCCTCGTTGCTGAGCGCCGGCGAATCAAGCGTTTGACACTGATGGAACTCGCGACAGCAGCGGGTATTGGTCGCTCGACGCTCGCAGCACTCGAAGCGGGCCGGCTGACGGAGTTGGGGTTCACCAAGGTTACCCGAGTGTGCGATGCGGTTGGTCTGGTTTTCGAACTGCGCGATACGGAGCTCGCTGCGCCGCTGATGCCTCATCGTCATCTGACGGAGCGTGCAGGGCGGGAACTCACTAAG